>NZ_JACD01000063.1:0-79429 GCF_000517825.1 Prevotella sp. ICM33 | reverse complement strand
GTCGCTCTATGCACCGACGGTGCCTCCGTTACTTCTATTGCTTTGTTTTAATAATTCTCCGTCCTCTCCGTGCCTCCGTGTGACATTGCTACAAACTCTAAACACAAGTGGCAAACCTTATCACTCCAAAATCCTGAAGACCCTAAAATACTTCTTTAGTGTTTGAATTTTATTTACAAATCGCACGTGCTTTTGGACTTTAAAAGTCGAAAAAACGAGCTAAAAGGCAGCCTTTGTAAGTTGCATAGAATCAGATAGTTGCATAATAACGTTTTTAAAGGTGCTTAGTAAGCCTTCAAAAGGGCGTTACTTAGAGCTCAAAAGGGCATCTTTTGCAAGCCAAAAGGGCGTAAATTGCAAGCCAATCTACGCCCTTTTCGTTTGCTGTCTTAGAATTTTATTTACAAAACCCTACGTTCTTACAAAGGCTATAGAGATTTTAAAAGGCAGAAGCGTGCAAAACTGAAATGTTCTTCTGTTACTTTGTCTTTCATTTACTCTATCTACAAGCAACTCGTTAACTTTTCTACCAAATAATCGTTCTCCTGTTACTTTGTCTTTCAATTACTCTGTCTGCAAGCAACTCGTTAACTCGTCTACTCGTTAACTTGTCAACTAAAGAATCGTTCTCCTGTTACTTTGTCTTTTAATTACCCTGTCTACAATTAACTCGTTAACTTGTCATCTCGTTAACTTGTCAACTAAAGAATCGTTCTCCTGTTACTTTGTCTTTCAATTACCCTGTCTACAAGCAACTCGTTAACTCGTCTACTCGTTAACTTGTCAACTAAATAAACGTTCCTCTATCTTTTGTTCTTCTTATAACTCACTACCGCCCAAGTTCCCATAAAGAGACCTATTCCCGAGAGGGCAAGCAGCTGATGACTTATGCTACTGATGTTTCCACCGCGGATAAATACTGTACGCATCGCCTCAATGAAGTAGCTCACAGGGTTGATATAAGTGGAAAGATAAGCAAAAGGAGGCATCGAACGCGTTGGGGTGAATAGTCCTGAGAGCAACAGGAGTATGACCATGAAGAACCACATCACGAAGATTGCCTGCTGCATGGTATCGGAGTAATTAGAAATAATCAGTCCAAAGGATGAGAAGAATAGTGCAAGCAACATCGAAAGGAGATAGATGAGGGCTATATTCCCCACAGGGGTGATGTCGTAGAGAAGCCAAGACAACAACAGACAAACCGTCACGATGAAGAAAGCTATCATCCAATAAGGAATCAACTTCGAAAGTATGAAAGTCCATTTGCTCACTGGTGTCACATTTATCTGTTCAATTGTTCCCTTCTCTTTTTCGCTGACGATGTTAAGTGTTGGTAAGTAACCAGTTATCATCATCATCACCATAGCCAACAGTGCGGGAATCATAAAAACCTTGAAGTTAAGATGTTTATTGTAGAGATAAAGCGTGTCAATCTTCGACTTTATGGCTGTTGTAGAGGGCATGACATTCGCAGAAACAATCTGAGAAAGGTATCCCGAGCCCAACGCTCCCTTTGTTCCATTGACAGCATTAGCCGCAATCAGGACCTGTGGAACACGTCCTGAGTTTAAATTACGGCTGTAGTTTTGGGGGATAACAACCACGACATCCGCCTCAGAATGTTCTATATTCTTGAGTGCTTGTGCGTAGGTAGGCTGCTGCCCATGGAAGATGAAGTATTTGTTTGCTTCTATCTCGTGTACCAATTGTTGTGAGAGGGTAGAGCGGTCGTTGTCGACAACATCCACAACAATGTTCTTAACCTCCATATTCATTACCCACGGCATAACGCACATAATCATTATTGGGAAGGTAATGATAAGTCTTGGCAGAAAGGAGTTACGACGTATCTGTGTGAATTCCTTTCTTAAAAGATATTTTAGTATCATAGTTTTCTATTCTAATCGTTTGTTAAACTTTGCCAGTGCAAGCGACATCAAGGCTATGAGCATACTTATTAGTATGGACACTTCAAAGTAAATTTCTTCAATTCTGGTACCCATAATCATCAGTTTACGCATCGCACTGATGTAATAACGAGTAGGGATAATGGCTGAGATGTATTGTAATATCTTCGGCATTGACTCTATTGGGAACATCATTCCAGAGAGCATAATGACAGGCATCATTAATAACATCGCTGATATGAGGAGGGCAACGAGTTGTGTCTCGGCTATTGTTGACACAAGGATTCCTAACGATAGCGCTAATAGGATATAGATAGTTGAAACCACATATATCCAGAACAAAGAACCCTTTATAGGTACGCCTAATACGAAGGACGACATGAGTAAGATGATTGAAAGGATGGTGAAGGCAAGCACAAGATAAGGTACTAACTTCGCAACAATAATCATTAAGGGCTTTGTTGGCGATACAAGCAGTACCTCCATGGTCCCTTTCTCCTTCTCACGGACTATGGAGATAGAGGTCATCATAGCACATACGAGCATCAGCAACGTACCCATAATGGCAGGAACGAAGTTATAAGTAGACTTCATCCGAGGGTTGTAAAGTAGCTTTGTGTTCACCGCCTTTGCCTCAGTATTATTGATAACGGCATTGGCATAGATGGTCCATTGCTGTGCCATGTTGGGGTCTGCACCATCTACAATGAGTTGATAGCCCGACTTCTTACTTGCAAAATCCTGTGAAAAGACGATTGCCATATCGGCTTTTTGGTCACGGATAGCTTTCTCGGCTTCGTTAGGAGTCGCCACAACCTTTGTCAATGTGAAGTATTCGGAGGCTGCGAGGCGGTCAGCTACTTGCTGAGTGGCATTGTCAGCATTGCTCATTACGATGATAATGCGTACGTTTCGCACATCATTGGTGACGGCAAAACCAAAGAGAAGCATCATTACGATGGGCATACCGAACAGCATCAACATCGTGCGTTTGTCGCGAAGAATATGCTTGGTTTCCTTGATAACAAATGAAAAAAATGGCTTCATCTATAATTGTTTGTTTTAAATGGATAGGTAATCTTAATCTGAACTGCGCTTTGCTTGACGTGCCAGATAAGTAAATACATGGTCCATATCGGGTTGATTGAGCGTCCGCTTTAGTTCGTCGGGTGTCCCCAAAGCCTTTATCTTACCGTCTACCATGATCGAAATACGGTCGCAATACTCGGCTTCGTCCATATAGTGTGTGGTCACAAATACCGTTATTCCCCGCTCTGCAGCATCATAGATAAGTTCCCAAAACTGACGACGTGTGGCGGGATCGACGCCTCCTGTAGGTTCATCAAGGAACACAACACCAGGATTATGGAAGATACTTACAGAGAAAGCAAGCTTTTGTTTCCAGCCTAAAGGCAGACTTGCTACCAGCGTATTGCGGTGTTCTGAGAAGTTTAGACGCTCTAATAACGCATCCGTCTTACGGCGTATTTCGTCGTCTTTCATACCGTAGATACCTGCAAAAAGGCTGATATTCTCGGCAATGGTGAGGTCATCATATAGCGAGAACTTCTGACTCATGTAGCCGATATGTCGTTTGATCTGCTCATATTCGGTACGGATATCAAACCCAACAACCCTTCCTGTGCCGTTAGTAGGCTGGTTGAGACCCGTAAGCATGTGCATAGCGGTGGTCTTTCCGGCTCCGTTAGCACCGAGAAAACCGAAGATTTCGCCCTTCTTCACCGTAAAGGAGATGTCGTCTACAGCGTGGAAAGAACCGAAAGTCTTGACAAGATGTTCTACTTCTATGACATTTTCTGCTTCTTTGTTTGTAGCGTTAATTGCCTTATCGTTCGTTGTTCGCTCGATAGCTGGTGGGTTAAAGATATCTTTAAACTTAGTAAGAATATCGTCAGCTGTGCCTATTCCTTTTACTACTCCTTCTGAAAGGAAGGCTACTCGCTCGCAACTTCTCACCTCATCAAGGTAAGGTGTGGAGACAACGATGGTTATATCACGCTCCTTCAGTTGACAGAGAATCTCCCAAAACTCCTTTCGGCTGACTGGATCAACACCTGTTGTAGGCTCGTCAAGGAAGAGAACACTTGGCTGATGGACCAATGCACAGCAGAGTGCTAACTTCTGTTTCATACCGCCAGAGAGTGCTCCTGCCTTTCTATCCTTAAATCGTTCGATCTGCGAATAGATAGGTTTTATGGCTTCATAGTTCTCTTCTACCGTTGTATTGAAGAGTGTAGCAAAGAAGTGAAGGTTCTCTGCTATCGTTAAATCTTGATAAAGTGAGAATCTTCCGGGCATATAACCGACTCGCTTGCGCACCTCTTCCATTTGGCTGACCACGTCAAATCCGTCTACTGTAGCGGTTCCTGTCTTAGGCAAAAGTAGCGAACAAAGGATGCGAAACATTGAAGTCTTGCCAGCTCCGTCAGGTCCGATGAGACCGAATATCTCACCTTTATTCACGGAGAAGCTAACATCCTTCAATGCTTGTACCTTTCCGTAGTGCTTTGATATGTTGTTTACTTCTATTGCTGTCATCGTTTATTTCTCGCTTTAAAACTTCACTTCGCCATACATTCCAATCTTTGCATAACCGTCATTTTGGAACTGTATCTTGATAGCATAGACCAAATCGGCACGTTCATCTTCTGTGACAATACTCTTTGGTGTGAATTCTGAGCGACTTGATATCCATGTAACGACACCATTATATTGCTTTTTCTCGCCACCACCATAGTCTGCTATCACCTTTACCTTTTGTCCTAACTTGACGTTTTTGAGCTGTTCAGAGGTGATATATGCGCGTAAGTACATACGCTTGGTGTCTGCAATCTTGAACAAAGGCTTGCCAACAGAGACAAATTCTCCTTGTTCAACATACTTCTCTAAGACTGTTCCTATGAGCGGACTCTTCACAAAGGTGTGAGCAATTTGGTCGTCTATCTGGGCTTGCTGATTGCGAACGCCAGCTTGCTGTGCGCTTACTCCGGTCTGCTGTGAGCTTATTCCGTCCATTTGAGCAGCCAAACCCTTATTCTGTTCAGCTAAAGATGCATTCTGACTGGCAATCTGTTCCTGCGTAGCTACGAGTTGTTTCTGTAGTACTTGTATCTGATAATCAATGTCATCAACCTGTTTACGTGGCACAGCACCGTCTTTTAAGAGCTCGGCAAAGCGTTCACGCTCACGTTGCTGATTAGCAATTTGTTGTCGAATAGATGCCACCTGCTTTTCAAGGTCTAACTGTTTGCTTGCTGTTGCTTGTCTATTCGCTTGCAACTGACGCTTGTTAGCTTCGAGCTGACTATGTGTTGCGGTTAGTTGTTCGTTGCTTGTAGCCAATTGTTCACGCTTTAATGAGAGTTGGCGGGAGTCAATCTGACCAACTGTTAGTCCGTTGTTAAGCAGCTGTCCTTCAGCAATATTGAAGCTTATCAGTTGACCAGTAGACTCCGCTGATACCGTTACTTCAGTTGCTTCGAATGTTCCTGTAGCATCATAATCCTTCTTATCTTTTCCGCAAGATGCCATGATAACGGCAAGACTTGTTAATAAAACGATCTTTTTCATATCCTTTGTTTGTCTTTTTTTATTCGTTGTTTGTATATTTCAAGTTATACATCTCCTTAAGCATATCAATCTCGTGGATGCTTTGTTGGGTCTTGGCTGCATTCTCATTGTTTATCTCTCGCAGCAAACTAATGACATCTATGATTCCGTGAGTAAGTTTTGATTCTGCTGCCTTACGTACATTCGTACGCAATACGATGATTTCATCGTCGCTTTTCATCATTGTTTGATAGCGATTAATATTCTCATTTTGTTGTATCTCTTCCAGTTTATTGTTGAATAGAAACACTTCTCGCGCATTCTCTATCATTTCTCGTTGTGCGCTTAGCCTTGCTTTGTCGTTCTTGTGTGTGTAGAAAGCACTTACAGTCCATGACAATTTGATGCCGACGATACCATTAAGACTCCACTTGCGGTTCATCATATCCTCAAACATATTCAGTCCCGGATAGCCGTAAAAGCCTTGTGCAAAAAGTCCTAACTTGGGTCGCAATTGTGTGTCTAAGGCTTTCTCCTTTGCTTCTGTAAGTTCTAATTGACTATTGTATAGGTGCATCTCAGGGCGATTATTTACTGACGAAGCTACCTGGACAGGTGCTGGTTTCTGTGTATTGTTCACCTCGAGTCCACAGAAGACGCTTAACATACACTGTAGTATTAGCTTTTGTTGCTTCAGATTCTCGTTCTGTTGCTCAACACTGAGTCGTTCTGCTCGCACATTGTCGAGGTCGCTCGTAGCAGCCGTACCGCCTTTTACCATGGCAGAAAGCTTTTTCTCACTTGACAGTAGCAGTGTTTTTACATCCTCGTTAAGTTGGATTTGTTCGTTCAGCAACAGCAATGAGAAATACATTTCATTGACACGTCGGCGCACTTGATATAGATTTGTTTCCGTCTGCGCCTCCTGTACTTTTCCCTCTTTCTGTGCAATGTTACGCTGACTGCTAATAGCACCTCCGTCATAGATAGTCTGCTGAAGGTCGATACCTATCTTGTACTGATCCTTACTCAGCCCTTTCATGTTGAGTCCCATCTGCTGATACATACTCTGCATACTCTCTGGCCAAGCCGTAACAGCACTTTGATAGGTTGCTTGCGCCGATGCCGTGAGTTGTGGAAGCCACCCTTTCTGAATGTTCTTAACCGTCAGTTGCGTTGTCTTAGCAATCAATCCATACTGTTTGATGAGTGGATAATTCTTTTCTGCTGCCTGCTGACATTCTTCCAATGTCTGCGCCCAACTACCGGAAGATAGTATTATTAAAGCAAGGCTTATCATTATTTTCTTCATATTCATACCTTTGTTTTTATGCTTATTTACTGTGGTTTAATTCCTTTTCTATCAGGACGATGCAAATTTATCCTATCTTTCTCGTTATCTGATTATCCAAAATTTAGATTAAATTGTCTTTTTGTACGATTAGTATTAAAATTGTTCTTCATATCAGTATAATAATAGTAAATTTGCAATTAAATCATACAATAAGGAAATTTTATGAGCATTACGAAAGTTATAAATCATCTTTCGGTAGATAACCTGAATTTAAATGAAGTTCTTAGCCAGCAGGATAAGTTCTTTGTCAACGACGATTTGATTCTTATTCTTAATGGAAGTGTACAGCGGATTCCTGTTTTTAGTAAGGAAGAAATCTATCAGATGGTAGAGCCGCGTCTCTTTCTTGTGCTGGAAGATAGTGCAGAGGTCTGTATCAATCTGCAGGATTATCATATTGAAAAAGGAAATGTTATGTTGAGTCCTGCCGACACAATCGTTGAAGTTAATAAGATTTCCGATGATGCTCGTGTGACGGTTATTGTGTTTAGGGATAGTATTGAGATGTCTGATGAGGTGGTATACAAAACTTCCCCTGCAGAGTTTGACAGATTGCTGAGGATGTACTATCTTTTATGGGATGTCGTACACATTGCTCCTTATCGCCGAAAGACCGTACAGTATTTGTCTAAAGCGATTGTTGCAGATGTGCAAGAACTAAACGGGGTGGTGGCGCAAAACGTTCAGAATGAAGGCTCTACGCGTACTCAGGAACTCTTCCTTCAATTCAAACGGCTGATAAAACAGCATTGTGTACAGGAACGCTCAATTCCTTATTATGCCTCTCAACTGCATGTAACGCCACATCATCTTTCTGCGACAATAAAGAAGGCAAGTGGGCAGAGTGTGATGTCTTGGATAAATCGAGCCACCATACAAGAGGCAAAGCTACTGCTGAAAACTAACGGAATGATGGCTTATGAAGTTGCAAATCGCATGAATTTCCCCAGTGCTTCTGCTTTCTCTAAGTTTTTTAAACGCGAAACGGGCTTGACACCTCGTGCTTATCAGGAAACAACCTATAAATAAGAAAGATGTTTTGAGTCCTATTTTTTAAGCTAAAAATACGAGAATTGGTTTGAATTTTATTTACAATACAACGGTGCTTTTGGGCTTTAAAAGTCAAAAAAACGAGCTATAAGACTGCTTTTCTAAGTTGCATAGAATCAGATAGTTGCAAAGTTGTGTTTTAAAAGGTGCTTAGTAAGGCTTCAAAGGGGCGTTACTTGGACTTCAAAAGGGCATCTTTAGCAAGCCAAAAGGGCGTTAATTGGAAGCCAATTTACGCCCTTCTTGTTTTCAGCCTTAGAATTTTATTTACAATAACCCATATTTTTACAGGAGCTATAGAGAGCTTAAAAGGCAGAAGGATGCGGAAATCAATCATTCTTCTATTCCCCTATCTTAATCAAATTCAACTTTTGTTCTTAGGGTTACGCTGACTTTCATTTTCCCTGCTTACAAGTAACTTGTTATCTTGTCTACTCGTTACCTTGTCAACAAAAGAAACGTTTTTCTGTTACTCTGTCTTTATATTCCGCCCTTCTTTTGTTTCTCTGTTACTTTGTCTTTATTTTATCCTGTCTTAATCTTACTTTGTCTCAAAGTGATTTAGTTATCTTATCTACAGCAATAGTGGTAATCATAATTATGAATTATGAATTATGAATTTTGCATTAGATAAATCATGGTTCTGATTACCTCATGTCTATAAACGAAAAAACCGCAGGACAATGTCCTGCGGCCAATTTCTCTCTTTTTCTGTTCGTTCTCTGATTACTTAACAGAGTCAGCAGCAACTGAATCAGCAGCAACTGAATCAGCGTGTACGCTATCTACCATTGAATCAGCAGCCATTGAGTCAGCTGTAGAGTCAGCGTTCTGAGCTGGCTTAGAGTTACCACCACAAGATGCGAAAGAGATAGCTGCGATAGCTACGAACATTAAAACTAATTTCTTCATTTTCTTTGCTTTTTAAATCTGTAAAACAATCATTTGTTTGTTAAAACGATGCAAAGGTAAGTATTTTTTTTATACGGCAATAATATTTTTAGAACTTTTTTTGTTCTTCTTTTGTAACAAATTTGTAATCTGTTGATAATCAACACGATATGAATATTAAATAAATGTTAAAGGTTTTAATGTGTGCCTACACAATTTAAAATCCCTTTGTTTTTAGCACCTTTAGAGCTTTGTTTTTGCGTGTAAAATCTTATTTTCTGGCTCTTTCTTGTTTTTTCTGATGAGCAAACGGGCTTATTTCTTTGGTTTTGTCTTCATTTTACTGTAACTTTGCAAGTTATATGATAGATACAGCAGCATTTCAAGGCAAGACAGCCAAGTTCTATACGTTGGGTTGTAAGCTCAACTTCTCAGAGACAAGTACCTTCGCGCGTACCTTATATAATATGGGCGTGCGTGAAGCGAAGAAGACTGAGCAGGCAGACATATGTCTGATTAATACCTGTTCGGTTACTGAGGTTGCTGACCATAAGTGCCGTCAGATCATCCATCGTATGGTTCGCCAGAACCCAGGTGCTTTCGTAATCGTGACAGGTTGCTATGCTCAGCTTGAGAGTGCAACGGTAGCGAAGATAGAAGGTGTTGACCTTGTGTTGGGTAGTAATGAGAAAGCCGACCTCGTACAGTATCTTAGTGATGCTTGGAACAAGGTCGATACAGCTAAAGAAGAGACGTCAGAGGGAGAGTATCACTCTGTAAAGACGAAGGATATTAAAAGTTTCCAAGCAAGTTGCTCACGTGGTAATCGTACACGCTACTTCCTAAAGGTGCAAGACGGATGTAATTACTTCTGTACTTATTGTACGATTCCTTTTGCTCGTGGATTCTCACGTAACCCGACTATTCAGTCACTTGTTGCGCAGGCAGAAGAGGCTGCAAGAGAGGGTGGAAAGGAAATTGTGTTGACGGGAGTGAATATAGGTGACTTTGGTAAGACCACAGGTGAGAGTTTCTTAAACCTCGTTAAGGCATTAGATAAGGTAGAGGGCATACAGCGATTCCGTATTAGTTCGTTGGAACCCGACTTGATCGATGATGAGTTGATAGCGTATTGTGCAGAGTCACGAGCGTTTATGCCACATTTCCACATCCCACTTCAGAGTGGTTCTGACGAGGTGTTGGAGTTGATGCACCGTCGTTATGACACGGCACTCTTTGCTCGTAAGATAAAACTTATTAAGGAAAAGATGCCCGATGCATTTATCGGAGTGGACGTGATGGTAGGTTCTCGTGGCGAGCGTCCAGAGTATTTTGAGGATTGTTATAACTTCCTCGACTCTCTTCCAGTCACCCAACTCCATGTCTTCCCTTATTCGGAACGTCCAGGAACAGCGGCATTGTCAATCCCTTATGTGGTAGATGACCGTGAGAAGAAGCACCGTGCGCATAAGCTTTTGAAACTCTCTGACGAGAAGACACGTGCCTTCTATGCGGAACATATAGGGCAGGAGGCAGACGTCCTCTTTGAGAAAGCGGCACGAGGAAAGGCTATGCATGGCTTTACAGATAACTATATTCGTGTAGAACTATCGCCCAATCAGGCAAAGGAAGAATATGACAACCAGATTCTCCGAGTACGATTGGGAGAGTTTAATTTCGATCAAAGTTCATTAAAGGCAGAACTCTTATGAAAGTAGCGATAGTCATATTGAACTGGAATGGACGAAGCATGATGGAGCAATATCTCCCTTCCGTGCTGAAATTCTCACGAGATGAAGCAGAGGTTATCATAGCCGACAATGCTTCAACAGATGACTCTGTCGCATGGTTGAGAGAAACTTATCCACATGTTCGGGTGATAGAATTGGCTGAGAACTACGGCTTTGCGGAAGGATATAATCGTGCGTTAAAGCAGGTAGACAGCGAATATTACGTGTTGTTAAACAGTGATGTTGAGGTCACACACCACTGGCTTACGCCCCTCATTGAGGAGATGGAAGCCCATGAGGACATAGCAGCTTGTCAGCCAAAATTGCTCTCTGTTGCTAATCCTGATGCTTTTGAGTATGCTGGTGCATCGGGAGGTTTCATTGATCGTTATGGCTATCCGTTCTGCCGTGGACGTATCTTTGACACGGTAGAGGATGATAATGGGCAGTATGATAATAGTGAAGAGGTACTTTGGGCAACAGGAGCTTGCTTGATGATACGTGCCAAAGACTATTGGGCAGCAGGTGGATTGGATGGCAGATTCTTTGCTCATAATGAAGAAATCGACCTCTGTTGGCGTCTGCATCAGATGGGTAAGCGCATCTTCTGTTTCCCTGAAAGCTATGTTTATCACGTTGGAGGCGGCACATTGCCTAAGTCAAATCCACGTAAAACCTTCCTGAACTTCCGTAATAACTTGACCATGTTATGGAAGAACTTACCAGAAGATGAGTTGAAACATGTCATGCGCGTAAGATGGTTTTTAGACTATTTAGCTGCATTTCAAACGCTGATTCTGAATCATAATTGGGGTGAATTTAAGGCGATTTTCTCAGCTCGTAGGGCTTTTAAAAAGTGGCGACATGAGTTTGAGAGATTACCTATTCGTCTTGATGGAGTAGTGAAACATCGAGAAAATATCCCTTCTTGCACGAATGATGGACGTAAGAAATATGCCCTCCTTTGGCAATATTACGTGAAGGGTCGTAAGTTTTTTAGCTCCTTATCTGAATGAAAATGGGATATAGTTGCATGTTATTTTAATATTTTTAGCAGAACGCTTGCGTTTTAAAATATATTTTAGTAATTTTGCAATCAATACTCAAATATTGTAAAAAGTAACCAGAAAGTAACCAGTGAGATATCTCTATTGCATATTATTAGTTGTTCTGTTCACCTGTGTAGGCTGTCAGTTCAAACTTTCATCTGATGACGTGAATGAAAATTCACTGTTATTAGAGATAGATCGCTATGACCGTTTGGAATATCGTTACTTGACAACAGGTGATTTCTCTGCGCTCCAGCAGATGAATACAGAGTATCCGATAGAGACCCGTACACTGATAGAGGATGTCGTAAAGATTGGTGAGATAACCGATCCAGACATCAATACAAAGTTCTTGAAGTTCTATCAAGACACGACCTTACAGTCTGTTATAGCAGCTGTAGAGTCGGAGTTTGCCAATACAGAAGACCTTGATCATCAGTTTAGTGGAGCTTTCAGACGACTGAAACAGGCTTTGCCGAACATTACAATTCCAAGAGTCTATGCACAGATATCAGCTTTAGACCAAAGTGTTGTCGTGGGTAATGGTACTATCGGTATCTCGCTTGACAAGTATCTCGGTCCTAATTATCCTTTGTATGCGAAGTTTTATTCGCCAACACAGCGTAAACAGATGTCACGTGAATACATCCTTCCAGATTGTATGACATTCTATTTGATGAGTATCTATCCTTTACAGCATTTTGAATCGCGTCCGCAAGTGGAGCGTGACTTGCAGATTGGAAAGATACAATGGATTGTCAATCAGATAATGACAAAGCGAACCTATCACAGTCGGTATGAGGAGGCTGTAGACAACTATATGAAGAAGAACCCTAAGACCTCTTATGAGGAACTGCTTCGTATGACAGATTTCTCCAAATTTACTGTTGTGGAGAGTTAATGAACATTGCTTGACGAAATCAAAAGAAAGATACTATCCCCTCTCAGAACCAATGGAATCGACCATATGAAAGGTTTTGCAGAGGGGATAATTGTATCACCAAGTTATCAGAGTTTAACCTCTAATCAGTCGTTGGAAGATAAATTGCTCGTATCTCAGTGATATATTATAAGGTAATATGCCCTCAGCACAAATGGTGCTAAGCCTTCGCACCACATGTGCGGAGCCTTCGCACGAGGCTTGAACAGGGCTGGGGAACTTTATAAGTATCATCTTATTTGAGGCAAGATACAAATAGTAGACATACAAGGTGTGTTTTTAAGTAAGCGGTGTAAATAGTTTGTCATCTCTTGATAAGCTAATACTTTTTATGTGTATTTTATAGTGAACGATTAAATTTATCGTCATCTAATAACAAAAATGTCAGTTTGTTTTTGTTTATCTTCTTTTTTTTATATTTTTGTAGCAAGGTCTTTTATTTACTAACGCTTAAATAATAATTTATGGACAAGGGAAGAACTATTTGTAAGGTCTTGAAGGATGTCCGTCAGAAAATAGCAACTGAGAACGGAATAAGCTATCATCCAGAAGAGTGTCATCATAAGGGCGAATGTAAAGGTACGTGTCCTGGCTGTGAGAAAGAAATCCGTTACCTTGAAGAACAACTGAAGAATAAACAGCATAGCGGTTTAGGCTTGAAGGTGGCTGGTATTGCAGCTGGCGTCTGTGTGACAGTATTGCCAATGGCTGCTATGGTACAAACAGAGAGTAAGATTAGTCCTGACTTTAAGGCTAAGACGATAAAGAATGATTCTATAAGAGCGGTAGACCTGACCAATGGGCACCCTGATGCTGTGCTATTACGTGGGAAGGTATTCGATACAAAGACAAAGGAGCCTATTATTGGAGCCGTTGTTGGGTCGCAGGACACAAAAAAAGGAGATGTCACCGATATTGAGGGCGACTATGCTGTGAAAGCTCTGCCAACTGATACACTGGAGGTGAGAGGTATTGGTTATTATAAAAAGAGTGTGACAGTTAAAGAACTCTTAGATAAAAAGAATAATGATATTTATATCACTGAGGACTCGGCGATGATGAATGAAATTGTAGTCTTGGGTGGATGCGATAAAATGTTCGGGAAGCATAAGACGAAGAAAGGACCAAAGTCGCATAAGGAAAAGAAGTGTAATAAGAAATAAAGTTATGGCAAAAGGAAAGAGTACTTGTCAGCTACTAAAGGATATTCGGCAGCAGATAGCGGATGCGAATGGTATCAGCTATCAGCCTAAGGAGTGTCAACACAAGGGGAATTGTGCAGGTACTTGCCCTGCTTGTGAGGAGGAGATACGTTATCTTGAAGGGGAGTTGAAAGCACGTAAGGGTAATGGCTTCGGTATGAAGGTGGCTGGTATTGCTGCAGGTATCTGCGCTATGGTAATGCCCATGACTGCTGCTGCGCAAGGTGTTAAGCCCGATAGTACGGCTAACCCTCCTGTACAAACAACCAAGAAAGCCCCTATAAAGGTAGTAGACCTTTCTGATGGATGTGCATCACCTGTGGTTGTACGTGGAATGGTCATAGGTGGTGATGATAAGGAACCTTTGATAGGTGCTTCTGTTGTAATAGACGGAACTAACAAGGGTGTGGCAACAAATATTGATGGACTTTTTGCATTGAAGTTACCATCAGAAACTTCGTTGGTTATTTCATATATCGGTTATAAGAAGCAAAAGGTTCATGTAAGTCCTCTTTTACATTCTGATAATAATGTTATTGTTCTGGAAACCTATGATATAGCAGGAGAGGTTGTAATTGCTTCTCCAAACTACGATGATGTGTATGGTCATAGGACTTATAAACCGAAATCGCATAAGGAGAAGAATAAAAAGAAGTGTAAGTAAGGATAAGGATTATGGTAAAAGGAAAGAGTACTTGTAAGCTACTAAAGGATATTCGGCAGCAGATAGCGGATGCGAATGGTATCAGTTATCAGCCTAAGGAGTGTCATTACGAAGGGGAGTGTGCAGGCACTTGCCCTGCTTGTGAGGAAGAAATACGCTATCTTGAACGTGAGTTAAAGGCGCGTAAGGGTAATGGCTTCGGTATGAAGGTGGCTGGTATTGCTGCTGGTATCTGCGCTACGGTAATGCCGGTGACAGCTGCTGCGCAAGCTGTTAAGTCTGATAGTACGGCTAACCCTCCTGTACAAACTACCAAGAAAGCCCCTATAAAGGTAGTAGACCTTTCTGATGGTTGTGCATCACCTGTGATTGTACGTGGAATGATCATAGACGAAGAAAATAAAGAACCTGTGATAGGGGCAGCTGTTGTAATAGACGGAACAAACAAGGGTGTTGCTACAAACGTAGATGGACAGTTTGCTTTGAAGTTACCACCAGACACTTCGTTGGTTATTTCATATATAGGTTGTAAGGATAAGAAGGTTCGTGTAAGTTCGCTTTTGCATTCTGATGATAATGTTATTGTGCTGGAAGCCGATGATTTATCGGGTTTATCGTGCATAGCAGGAGGGCTTGTAACCGTCTTGAACTACGATGATGTGTATGGCCATAGGACTTATAAGCCGAAGACGCATAAGGAGAAGAATAAAAAGAAGTGTAAGTAAGGATTAGTATTATGACAAAAGGAAAGAGTACTTGTAAGCTACTAAAGGATATTCGGCAACAGATAGCGGATGCGAATGGTATCAGCTATCAGCCTAAGGAGTGTCATTACGAAGGGGAGTGTGCAGGCACTTGCCCTGCTTGTGAGGCAGAGATACGCTATTTAGAGGCGCAATTAAGAGAACGGAAACGCAAGGGATGGGGCATGAAAGTGGCTGGTTTGGCTACTGGTCTTTGTGTTGCTACGGTTCCGCTTACATCATGTCAGAATACTCCCAAAGCTTGCAATGTTGAGAATAAAGCTCAGGATTCTACTGATACGCCAGTTATGGGTAAAGTAGTGATACCAAAAGCACTCACTGCAGATTTGAAGAATGCTATTGTTATTATTGGACGAGTGCTCGACTCATCTACTGGTAAGGCTGCTCCGGAAGTTAATGTTATGCTATTAGGAGGTAAGAAGAGGCTGTCTTTGGGCGAAGATGGAAGCTTTGTATTGCAGGTTAATCGTAATGATACCCTCGTGTTTTCATCTTATGGGTTTGAGGATAAAGTGATAGCAGTGAAGTCTATTCGTAATCCTGATAATATGGTTGTCCGTTTAGAACCCTCTCTTGACGTAGTAGGGGAGATAGATAGGGAGTATTTAGAGAAAGAATTAGCCGACAGCACAGCTCCTCAATCACATAAAGAGAAATGCAATCAGAAATAACAGCACCGTTTATTGCCATTAATCGGCACAGGCTCACCACGGATGGCGAAGGCGTAACAACATTGGTAGGCTTTCATGGTTGTCCGCTGCATTGCGAGTACTGCTTAAACGCTCAGTGCTTGCAGGCTGATGGTGTATGGTGCAGGCTGACACCCGGTGAGTTGTATAGTGAGGTAGAGATAGACGATCTTTACTTTGTGGCAACGGGTGGCGGTATCTGTTTTGGAGGTGGTGAACCCCTTTTACGTTCAGACTTCATCAAGGCCTTTGCTGAGATAATGAATCCCGAATGGAAGTTGACAATAGAGACATCGCTCAACGTGCCGCTTGAGAATGTCAAAGCTATTGCCTCGTTAGTGCAGATGTGGTATGTAGATATAAAGGACATGAACCCTGATATCTACAAAGCGTATGGATGTAAAGAGAATAAGCAGGTAGTTAGTAATCTTCAATGGTTAGCAGCGAACGGATATGCTGATAAGGTAATCATCCGTCTACCCTTGATACCTGAATATAATACAGATGAAGACCGCCAGCGAAGCCAACAACAGTTGGAAGAGATGGGTTTTACAAACTTTGATAAGTTTAATTATATTGTGCGGTAGTAGCATTCATCTTATACAATATACATAGCTCATCTTTCGTTTTTTACTTGAAAAGCATTATCTTTGCAATTAATAAAAGAAAGAGAGTATGAAGAAACCACTTATCATTTTATCAATTATATTTCTGTTGTTGCCAATTACTGTAACAGCACAGAGCTTCGACGCCTTATGGCAACAAGTAAATCAAGCTGAGCAAAAGGATTTACCAAAGACACAAATCAGCTTGTTAAAGAAGATTGAACAGAAAGCACAGAAAGAGAAAGCCTATGGGCAAATATTGGCAGCAAGTCTGTTAGCATCAAGATTACAGACAGAGATTGCACCCGACTCTGCTGAGGTAGAGTTAAAGCGATTGAAGGCAAAGGCAAAGATGGTAGAAGGGAAGGATGAGGTCTTGTCGGCTGTCTACAATTGTATCTTGGGTGTGATAGGACGGAATGAAGAAAGTGGAAATGCTGACGAATACTTCAAGAAGGCACTTGCTAACCCTTCTCTGTTGGCAAGTCAGAAAGCAGCCGACTTTAAGCCTTTGATAAAGATAGGTAAGAACGATGATATCTTTAAGGGTGACCTACTGCATGTTATTGGTATGCAGGTGGGTAACTACGACAAATTACATAGCTATTATAAAAGCGTTGGAAACCGTGAGGCAGCTTGCTACACGGCGTTGATGGGGATAAAGGAGGAGAAAGAGAGTATTCCAAAGCTCGACTCACTCATGCAAGCATATAGTGACTTACCGATATGTGGAGAAGTTGCGTTGAAGCGTTATGCTTGTATGGGAGAAGATACTTCGGTTGAGGAAAAGATAGGCTATATCGACAATGCACTTGTCCGTTGGGCATCATGGAATAGAATCACATCATTACGTAATGCTCGTGCAGAACTGACAAGACCGATGTTTGAAGTGAGTTTCGATAAGCGTAATGTTAGCTCGACGGAGAAGAATAACTGGGTTAAGTTGAATACGCGCAATGTATCGGATGTAGTCATAACGGTTACGCGTACGAAACTGTCAGGTAATCATTCTCTCAGTCTTGGAGATAAAGACGACATAGCTAAGTTGAAGGCAAGTCTGTTGCCTGCAACAACGCAGACGATAACCCGTACTTTCACTGGTCATAAGGATTATGAAGAGGTGAAAGACTCTTTCTTAATGCCTACATTACCTTTGGGTGTTTACCTCATTAAGGTAGAAACGCCTAAAAAGAATTTTACACCAGAATATGCTTTCTACTATGTTAGTGACCTCTATGTCATGAGCGAACTACAGCCAAAGAAGAAAGCACGGTATGTTGTTGTCAATGTTGAGGATGGTCAACCAGTAGCAAATGCAACGGTTCAGGCTACCTATCCAAATTATTATAATGATAAGCCTTCTATCGTTAAGAAACTGGTTACGAACAAGAATGGAGAGGTCATCTTTGACTCGGAAAGAACTACCCCTGACATCTATGTCTTTACGAATAAGGATAAAGCCTTTGAAGAAACTCAACTGGAGGGGTCGTATGATTACGACAAGGTGAACTATGACAAGATGGTAACTCAGGTCTTCACGGATAGAGCTATCTATCGTCCTGGGCAGACGGTGCACGCATCTGTCATTGCTTATCAGAACACCAAGCAAGACTATAAGACTAAGGCTGCAGGCGGACAAACCTTCGATATGGTTCTGAAAGATGCCAATTATAAGGAGATAGGACGTAAGTCAGTAACCACCGACCGTTTCGGTACTGCTGCAGCAGACTTTAATCTTCCAACAAGTGGACTGACTGGTAGTTTCTCTATTTATGCTGATTTTGGAACAAAAGGATCTAAGCGTTTCCAAGTAGATGAGTATAAGCGTCCAACGTTTGATGTAAACTTTGATGAGTATAAGGAGAAGTATGCTGTCGGTGATTCTATCAAGTTGATTGGTCGTGCCAAGAGTTTTGCTGGTGTACCAGTACAAGGTGCAAAGGTGCATTATGTCGTTACACGTAATATAAGCTATTGGAGTCGCTTCTATGAAGACAGTGAGGAAGTGAACGAGCAAGATGTTGTCACAGACGACAAGGGAGAGTTTGTTGTTACTGTGCCTTTTGTGTTATCTGACAAAGCCAAGAAGGAACTGAAGTCTGGTAAGGGTTATCGTTCACTTTTCTATAACTTTAGAGTTGAGGCTTCGGTGACTGATGCCGCAGGTGAGACACATGAGGGTTTTGCTTCATTGCCATTAGGAACAAAGGAGGCAAGTCTTTCTTGTAATATTGCTGAGAAGAACCTGCGTGACAGTCTTAAAACGATTAAGTTTAATTATCTGAATGCTGCAGGATCTCCTGTTGATGGAACTGTGAAGTATGTTATTGTACCACAGCAGAAGGATAAGAATAATTATGTTTATAGCGATTACAAGACCGCAAAGGCAAATGAGAATGTTGCTATAATGGATTTGAATTCTGGTGCTTATCGCCTACATGCTATTTGCGGAACAGATACGATAGATGAGGACTTTGTCGTCTTCTCTTTTGATGATAAGCGTCCTGTTATTGAGACACATGACTGGTTCTATCTGAGTGGAAACCAATTCCCTCGCGATGGTGGTCCTATCTATATGCAGGTGGGTTCAAGTGATGAGAATCAGTATGTTGTTTATTCTATCTTCTCAGGTAATAAAGTGATTGAAACAGGTTCTTTCAATCAAAGCAATAGTATACAGACACGCAAGTTTGTCTATAAGGAAGAGTATGGTGATGAGATATTTCTTAATTATGCTTGGGTAAAGAATGGCATAATGTATTCTCATTCAGAAAGGATTATGCGTCCGTTACCAGATAAGAGCTTAATTGTGAAATGGAAGACCTTCCGTAATAAACTTATCCCTGGTCAGCAGGAGGAATGGACAGTAACTATTAATCGTCCTGATGGTAAGGCTGCCAATGCTCAACTGATGGCAACACTTTATGACAAGAGTCTTGATCAGTTCTTGTCTAATTCATGGAACTTAGGCAACTTCTTCTCGCTTAACTATACATCTGTTAATTGGGAGAGTCCTGACTATTCTGGTTTGGGTCTTTCATGGGAAGCTAATATCAAACCTTTTGATGTAGAGTGGTTGTCGTTCTCGAGATTTGATAGTCGCTTCTTAGAAGATTATGATACGCCAGATGCTTATATTTATTCAGCAAGAGAAGACCGAATGGTAAGCATGACACGTGCCGTTAAGTCAATGGCTTTGGCAAAGGAGTCTTCTATGAATGAGGTCGTTAAGGTTGGCTTCGGACCTACTAAGGAAATGAAAGTGAAATTTACAGCTCCTGTAGTAAAGAAAGATGAGGAGATAAAACAAGAGAAGGACGAACTGAAGAATGTAAAGCCTTCTATGCGTGAGAATCTCAATGAGACAGCCTTCTTCTATCCACAGTTGCAGACGGATGGAAAGGGTAATGTAAGTATTAAGTTTACGCTTCCAGAGAGCCTTACTACTTGGCGTTTCATGGGATTGGCACACGATGAGGATATGAACAATGGCTTCCTTTCTGATGATATTGTTGCTCAGAAGACTTTGATGGTGCAGCCTAATATGCCTCGCTTTGTTCGTTTGGGTGACGAAGCAATGGTTTCTGCTCGTTTGTTCAATCAATCTGAGAAAGATATCAATGCAAAAGCAAAGGTTGAAATCCTTGATCCTGCAACAGAGAAGGTGCTCTTTACGGATAGTAAAGCTGTTGTTTTGAAGGCACAGGGGAGTGGTTCAGCAACGTATAGTTTAGCTTCATTGTTGGCGAAGAATGCCAATAAACTTACAGCTGACCAGTCCTTGCTCGTTGTTCGCTTCATGGTTGAGGGCGATGGCTTCTCTGATGGTGAGCAACATTACCTCTCAGTTCTTCAGAATAAGGAGTATGTAACAAACACCTATCCGTTTACTCAGAATGAGGCAGGGGTGAAGACGATTAATGTTGGTAAGCTTTTCCCAAAGAAGAGTACGGATCAGAAGCTGACAGTAGAGTACACCAATAACCCTAATTGGCTGATGATTCAGGCATTGCCTTATGTCGCAGATGTAAGTGAAAAGAATGCTATCAGTCTTGTTTCGGCTTATTATGCAAACCGTTTGGGTAAGCAGATCATGAGTACTTCCCCATCGATTAAGCAGACTATTGAGCAATGGAAGAAGGAAACGGGTAAAGAAACGTCAATGATGTCGGCTTTGGAGAAGAACCAAGAACTCAAGTCTTTGACACTTGACGAGACTCCTTGGGTGATGGATGCTAAGAATGAAAGCGAACAGAAACAGCAACTCGTGCGTTTCTTCGATGAGAATCAGTTGCAGAACAAGTTGACATCAACATTCTCAAGTCTAAAGAAACTGCAAAACTCTGATGGTTCGTTCTCTTGGTGGCAAGGAATGAAGGGAAGTCTGTATATGACTGTTGCGGTGACGAAGACGCTTGCTCGTTTGCAGAACCTTACCAGTCCAAGCCCAGAGGTAACAAACATGATTAACGCTTCTTTCCGCTTTATGGATAAGAAGGTAGCTAAGTGTGTGGCTGAGATGAAGCGTGATGAGAAGAGGTATAATACGATACTCTTCCCATCTGATGACCTTTGTGATTATCTTTACACCAATGCTTTGTTCTATCATGACCGAGCTACAAATGACATAAAGTACCTCATCGACCGCCTGACCAAGAAACCTACGGACTTAACTATCTACGGTAAAGCGAATACTGCAGTAATCCTTCAGCAGTATGGTAAGGTTGAAAAGGCACGTGAATACCTGCAGAGTATCAAGGAATATACGGTTTATATGGAAGAAAAGGGACGTTACTTCGATTCTAAAAACGCTTATTACAGCTGGCGTGATTATAAGATTCCAACAGAGGTGGCTGCTATCGAGGCGATAAAGACGATTACTCCTACTGATGGTAAGACGCTTGTTGAGATGCAGCGTTGGCTCTTACAGGAGAAGCGTACGCAGGCTTGGGATACACCATTGAACTCAGTGAATGCTATTTGGGCATTTATGAACAATGGCAATTGGTTGATGCAGAATGGAGAGCATGCTACGTTGATGCTTGATAACAAACCATTGCAGACAACACAGCCTACGGCAGGTTTGGGTTATGTGAAGGCTACACAGCCAGTTGATTTCCAATCGTCTGAAAGTCATGATTTGGTTATCAGCAAGACAAGCACTGGCACAAGCTGGGGTGCTGTCTATGCGCAGTTCTTCCAGACGTCAACAGATATCTCTGATGCTTCATCTGGCTTGAAGATTAAGCGTGAGGTCTTGGTTGATAGCGTACTGTTGAAGAGAGGAAGGAACCTTAAAGTTGGTGACAAGGTGCGTATCCGTTTGACGATCATTGCTGACCGTGATTACGACTTTGTACAAGTAGTTGACAAGCGTGCTGCCTGCCTTGAGCCTGTTAGTCAGTTGAGTGGATATCATTGGGGATACTACATTGCTCCAAAGGATTACACCACTAATTACTACTTCGATCAGATGGCAAAAGGTAAGCATGTCGTTGAGACAGAATATTATATTGACCGAGCAGGTGTTTATCAGACAGGAACCTGCACTGCGCAATGTGCATACGCACCAGAGTATAGTGGACGTACAGGTGCAGAGGTTATACGAGTAAATGAGTAGACGAGTTGACAAGCGAACGAGTAAACAAGTTATTTGATAGAGTTGTCGATTCAAAGTGTTGTTTTAACTCTATTCATTTTCAAGTAGATGAGTAGACAAGTGAACAAGTCTACAAGTAAACGAGTAAACAAGTTATATGATAGAGTTGTGGAGTAGGGGATGTTATCTTAACTCCCCTAACTTCTCAACTCCTTAATTCCTTAAAAAGAAATGCTTCAAATAGAGATAGATAACGGTAGTGGTTTTTGCTTCGGTGTGACCACTGCTATTAAGAAAGCCGAAGAAGAATTGGCAAAGGGTACAAAGCTCTATTGCTTAGGTGATATCGTACATAACAGTATGGAGGTGGAACGCCTCACAAAGAAAGGACTCATCACGATTAATCATGAGCAGATGCGCGAACTACATAACGTGAAGGTTTTGCTGCGTGCACATGGCGAACCACCTGAGACTTACGAACTTGCAAGACGTAATAACATTGAGATTATCGATGCTACTTGCCCTGTGGTTCTTGCCCTTCAGCGTCGTATTAAGACACAGTATGAGAAAGGTCGTCAACCTTCTTATATGATATCTTCAAAGGGCGGAGTTGCTGTTGATGAACCTTCAAGCCTTAAGCCAGTAACGAATGAAGCGGTGGAAACCTCTATTTCCTCTGTTTCTCTTCCTCCTGCAGTAGGCGAGGGACAAGAGCTTAGTGCCTCCTCTTCCATTGTTATCTTTGGAAAGAATGGTCATGCCGAGGTGCTTGGACTTGTTGGTCAGACCCATAGTCAGGCGATTGTGATAGAGAAGTTTGAAGATGTTAAGGCGTTAGACTTTAATAATGATATCTATCTCTACTCACAGACGACAAAGAGTTTGGATGAGTTTCATAAGATTATAGAATACATTCAAAGTCATATCTCACCCAAAGCAAAGTTCCAAAGCTTTGATACCATCTGCCGACAGGTTGCTAATCGTATGCCAAACATTTCTACCTTTGCTGCCCGTCACGACTTGATTCTCTTTGTGGCAGGCCGTAAGAGTTCAAATGGTAAGGTCCTCTTTCACGAATGTTTGAGTGTAAACCCAAACTCCCATCAAGTTGAGAGTGCAGACGAAATCGACATGAGTTGGTTTGAAGGAGTTGAAACAGTAGGTATCTGTGGGGCTACGAGTACGCCAAAATGGCTGATGGAAGAATGCCGTGATGAGATACTCAGGCGTACGAAATAATAGCTTTATAATCCTCAAACAAAGAGATTAAACGCGAAAAAATATCAAGTTGTGATAGTTTTTCGCGTTTTTTTTATACCTTTGCATCGTCAATCAAGATTTAATGTGACTTTTATTGCAACACTTGGGTTAGGTTTTTTCTTGAAATGACAGAATGCAGGGTAATATTTGTTGGGCCTTCCAACAGTTTAATATGATGGAGTATGTCAGTTGTTGATGATAGGTTTTAGGGATTTGTTCGTGGACATAACATTACTCTAATCAACAAAAGAAGATATCATGTTGTCCCATATTATTTAAGTGAAGTATTCATTAATAGTGTAGCATAGTAGATTTATGAAAGAACAAAAGAGTTTCCTTGTCCCTATGGCATTCTTAGGGCTTATGTTTTTCACTTGTGGATTTGCCTTGGGTATAAATTCATTGTTGGTTCCAGTATTGAAGGTGTCGTTAAGCGTTTCTTCAATGGAAGCATATATGCTCATTGGTGCAACATTCTTGCCATTCCTTATCTTTGGCTATCCTGCGGGAATGTTAATCAGCAAGATAGGATATAAGCGTACGATGGCTATTGCGTTCGGAATGTTTGCTGTAGGTTTTGGAGTGTTTATCTTCTCGGCAGATGCAAAGAGTTTTCCTTTGTTTCTGGCAGCTTCCTTTTTCTGTGGAACGGCTAACACCTTCTTACAGGCAGCTATAAATCCTTATGTAACAATATTGGGACCAACGGAGAGTGCTGCAAAGCGTATCTCTATTATGGGTATGATCAACAAGTTAGCTTGGCCAGTGTCACCCCTCTTTATTGCTCTTTTCGCAGGTGCTTCAGGTAGTGTTGCGATAGATGATTTAGGTAAACCTTTTGCTGTGATTATTTGTCTGTTCGTTGCTTTGGGTGTAGTGGCTCTTTTGTCACCATTGCCAGAGGTGAAGGCAGCAGGTGAGGATAGCAGTGAGACTGATGAGGTTGACCAAGAAGTATCTGCTTATGCAAACAGTAAGAAGTCTGTTTTCCAGTTCCCACACTTGGTTCTGGGTGCTATTGCCATCTTCTTTTATGTTGGTGCAGAGACTATTGTGTTGGGAACGCTCATTGACTATGCGAATGAGTTAGGACTTGCTCATCCAGAAAACTATTCTTGGATAACTCCGATTAGTATTAGTATTGGATATATAGCAGGAATCATTCTGATTCCTAAGTATCTTTCTCAGACACGTGCTTTGCAGATTTGTTCATTCGTAGCCTTGTTGGGAACGACTCTTGTTGTTCTTCTTCCTGGAGTTTACAGTATATATAGTGTCGGTGTCATGGCTTTAGGATGTTCACTGATGTGGCCAGCGTTTTGGCCTTTGGCATTGATGGATTTGGGTAAGTTTACCAAGAAGGGTTCATCACTCTTGACGATGGGACTTATCGGTGGAGCAGCAATTACAGTACTGTTTGGTCTTTTAAAGGATGTTTCAGATGCTCGATATGCCTATGGTCTTTGCTTTGTATGCTTTGGCTATATCTTGTTCTATGCGTTCAAGGGCTATAAGTTACGTTAATAGATTTTTATCTAAAGGCGTTATAAGTCTCTGCATAATAACCTTTCCATTAGGTTGGAAGCAGTATTCTTATTACATTAAATAATCCTAAGTTATAATAGTTTTACGGGGTTGCCTTTACGAAGGTAATCCCGTTTTTTGTATACTATCTTTTAAACGTATGATGTTGGCTCCTCTCGTAAGATAGACTGATAAACTAAGACGCTCAAATAATATGGCACACAGAGTCACGGAGTGGACGGAGTTAAACGCAATGTTACGGAGGTGTAGCGTACAGATTCTTGATAACTCTGTTGGGATAAACGCTTTGTGTATAAATTGTTAATAGAATTGGCAAACAAGCTCCGTCGCTCTATACACTGACGATGCCTCCGTGCCTTCCATTGTTTTGTTTTATTAATCCTCCGTTCTCTCCGTGCCTCCGTGTGACATTTCTTCAAACTCTAAACGCAAGTGGCAAACCTTATCACTCCCAAATCCTGATGAACCCAAAATATGTTTAGGCTCTAATGACCGCATGGGTTAATTTTGATTTCACACTGGGTACCTGAATCTACCGACTCTTTTATTATTGCGAAATATTTTTACATAACTTCGAGCTAAATCTCCTTTTCATGCGTATAAAATAGCATTTCTAAAGACGTCTGTAACTATCAGATATACAGTATGTTATCAACTTGTGTTTTAAAAGGTGCTTACTAAGGGCTCAAAAGGGCGTTAGTAAGACTTCAAAAGGGCATCTTTTAGAAGCCTATTAAGCCCCTTTTCGAAGGCTAAAGACCATATATAAAATTCAAGGTGTACGAAAAATATTTACACACATTTATTGGTTGTGGCTAAGTGAAGGCATAAATGGCAGAAAGACAATGTAAAGAATAGGCAAAGAAACAATATTTTAGGTTTCAATCAAATATTCATGATAGATGTTATGAAATGATATGTTTTTAATATATAAACTTAAAAAATATTTGCAAGGTTTTTGTTTTTTGTGTACTTTTGTAGATTCGCTGTTTAAAAAGCGGCTTTAATAAAAAGAATATCAGTATAATTTGTATTCTACTTTTTTAATTTATAAAAATAGTTCTAAACATTAAAGTACCAGAGGGGAAATGAGAAAAGAAATGCAAAAAAGTAATCTCGTATTACGAATTTGGGCAGTACTGGCTCTGATGTTAATGCTTAGTATAGGGTCAACGGTATCGGCACAAACACAAGATGTCGATAAGATGGTGGTGACGCTGTCTATGAAGCAAACAGAAATGAAGACCTTCTTAGATGAAGTGTCAAAGCAAACAGGATTACAATTTGATGTGACTCCCGAACTACTATCTCAAGCGGAGAAAGTTAATATTGACGCACAAGCGCAGCCTGTTCGTGCCGTGTTAGGACAAGTCTTTAATAAGACTGGTTTTAGCTATAGTATTGATGGCAACAGCGTGAAACTTGTTCGTAAACCAACACAAGAGAAACGGAAGGGAGTATATGGACAGGTAACCGATAAAGACGGTTTGCCTCTGCCTGGTGTAACTATTCGAATGAAAGGCTTTAATGGCGGTTATATTACGAATTTAGATGGTCAGTATGAAATTAATACCGACTTGCCAGAGGTTACACTTACCTTTAATTATATAGGATATAAGCCTTTAGAAAAAAAGGTAAAGAATGGTACGGCTGGTAACTTCACGATGCAGGAAGACATTGGTGAGTTGGGTGAAGTCGTCGTAACAGGTTTTGCAACAAAGAATAGAAACAGTTTTACAGGTTCGCAGGTATCTATAAAGAAAGACGAATTGTTGTCTGTTGGTACAAAAAATGTACTTACGAGTTTGGCTAACTTTGTGCCAGGTCTTAGCGTGTTAGAAGATAACCTTGGCGGATCTGACCCAAATAAGATTGCTGATATCAATATTCGTGGACGTGCTACCTTCTCAGGTCAAGCTAACTTACCTGTATTCGTTGTTGACGGTTCGCAGGTAAAGGTAGACTATGTCAATGATATGGATATGAACGATATCGAGTCAATCACTGTACTCAAAGATGCATCGGCATCAGCACTCTATGGAGCGAAGGCTTCTGCAGGTGTTATTGTTATCACAACGAAGGCACTCAAGGGTGGTAAGTTGAGATTTAATTATAACGGAACATTACGTTTGTCAACTCCTGATTTGAGCGATTATAAATTGCTCTCAGCATCACAAAAGCTTGAGTACGAGCGCTTGGCAGGTCTTTACACAGCGACCAACTTAGCGGACCAATATGCGCTGCAAAACAAGTATGCATTCTATTACAACCAGATTCAAGACGGTGTAACAACCGACTGGATTAAGAAGCCATTGCGTAATGCGGTTTCTTCACAGCATAGTGTAAGTATCGACGGAGGTGATGAGCACGCACGATATAACTTAGGTGTGCGTTATGGAGATGAGGAAGGTGTAATGAAGGGTTCGAGTCGTGAGCGTTTGTCAACAAACTTCAAGCTCTCATATAACCTTTCTGGTAAGTTCTTTATCAGTAATACGGCTACTATCTCATCTGTAAAATCAACTCAGTCGCCATATGGTGACTTCTCTGAGTGGGTGAAGCAGAACCCATATGAATATCCATATGATGAGTATGGCGCATTGAAACCAAAGTTGAATTATGACCTCTCTAACCCTTTGTATGAGGCATCGTTAGGTAGTTTCAACAGAGGAAATACGCTTGACGTATTAAACACAACAACACTTCAGTTATGGTTGGGTGAGAAGTTCAGAATTGATGGAGACTTCTCAATACAAAAGACGAAATATGAAGGACGTAACTTTGTGTCACCATTCTCGGCAGATCAGATTAAGAACGTAGCCGATGTGTCACGCAGAGGAAGCCTGACAGAGACTTTCACCAGTACAACGACCTATCAGGGTAAGTTGATGGTGTCATACAATAACTATATATTTAGTAAGCTGTTCCTTACGACGATGGCAGGTGCAACGATTGAGTCAAACTCTGTCGATGGTAGTAGGTATGGTTCTGTAGGTTATTATTCAGACAATGTAGCCCACCCATTGTTGGCAGGAAACTATCCAACAGGTAAACCAGGTGGTGTAGACAATAAGTATAATGGTGCAGGTTTCTTCGTAAACCTTAACACAATATGGGATAACCGTTACTTCTTAGATGTAATTTATCGTTATGAAGGTTCGTCTAAGTTTGGTAAGAACTCTCGTTTTGCACCTTTCTGGAGTGTGGGAACAGGATGGAATATTCATAATGAGAAGTTCCTTAAAGGTTCACCTTTCCAGTTGTTAAAGCTTCGTGCAAGTTTGGGTTATCTTGGAAACATCTCGTTTGAACCCTATCAGGCGTTGACAATGTATACCAGTTTGGCTGGTCTTAACTATATAAAAGGTATTGGTGCCGTACCAATGGGTATTGGAAACAAGAACCTTAAGTGGGAGAGAACACTCAGTGCCAACCTCGGTCTTGACCTCACAATGTTCAAGGGACGCTGGGACTTCTCGGCAGATGTTTATGTAAAGAATACAGACAACTTGTTGCTTGACATCACTAAGGCTCCATCATTGGGTATCACCACGTCACGTGAGAATGTCGGAGAGGTAGAGAATCATGGATTCGAGTTCCAGACACGTGTTATCCCTATTAAGAATAAGGATTGGGAGTGGTCGTTGAGCCTTAACTATGCCTACAACAAGAATAAGATTAAGAAGATTAGTAACGCGCTTCGTGAACAAAACGAGAAGAACCAAGCAAAGGGTGGTGTGACACCATTGCCTATCTATGAGGAAGGTCAATCGTTGACAGCATTGAAGGTAGTTTCTTCAGCTGGTATCGACCCTATCACGGGTAATGAAGTTTTCATTAAGCGTGATGGCAGCCTTACGTTCGTTTACGATCCTAATGACAAGGTAGTATATGGCGATACCACGCCATTTGGTATGGGTTCAATCGGTTCTTACCTTACCTATAAGCAGTTCTCAATGGGAATGTCTATGCGTTATTCTTTCGGTGGAGCTGTCTATAACCAGACGTTAGCAAGTAAGGTGGAGGGTGCCGACCCACGCTATAACGCTGACGAACGTGTATTTAGCAGTAGATGGAAGGAAGTAGGTCAGCAAGCAAAGTACAAGCGAATTAGCGATTCAAGCGTACCTATGCAGACATCACGATTTGTTGAGACAAATAATTATATTACGCTGAGCAGTCTCTCGTTAGCATACGAAGTGCCATTGACATTCATTAAGCGATATGGCTTGAAGCGTTTACACTTGGAGATGTTGGCTAACGACCTCTTCTACCTCTCATCTGTAAAACGTGAGCGCGGATTAAGTTATCCTTATGAGCGAAGTGTAGAGTTCTCAGTAAGACTTGGATTTTAAACCGATGATGGCTGACACATTAATATAATGGTGAAAGACTATTTAGGTAACAATAAGAAAAAACGAATATGAAGAGAATATCATATTATACAAAACTATTGGTAGGTGCTGTCATGATGCTATCTGTGGTATCGTGTAACGACTTTATAAATGTTCAACCAGCAGGACAAGTTGATGAGGAAGAGCAGTTCTCATCTATCCGTGGTTTCCGTAATGCAATGTATGGTGCTTATGGTAGTATGGCAACATCAGACTTATATGGTGGCAACTTAGGCTTTGGTTTCGTAGACCAGTTAGGACAAATCTTTGGTTACGATAACTCATCAGAGACAAGCTACTTCGTAGGACAATACGATTATATGCGTAGTGATGTACGCTCAATCGTTGATGCTATTTGGACAAAGCAATATCAAGCAATAGCATACGTCAATAATATAATTGATCAAACAGAGAATGCTAAGTTTGAGCATGCGGAACTGCCTTTGATGCGTGGTGAGTGCTATGGCTTACGTGCCTTTATGCACTTCGACCTCGTTCGTCTTTTTGCTGAAGACTATGGTCAAAGCAATGCGTCAACACGTGGTATACCATACTCAACGTCTTTCGACCTCAATAATAAGAAGTTATTGACTTTGCATAAAACGTATGAAGCGATATTGTCGGATTTGGATAAAGCTGAAGAACTTTTGAAGAACGATAATGTAGTAAACGTTGAGACAACAGCTTCCAGTGACTATCTGAAAGGACGTGCTGTGTTCTTTAATAAGTATGCTGTGGCTGCTACAAAGGCAAGAGTTTACTATGCTATGGGTGACGAGGCGAATGCGGCTAAGTATGCTAAGCAGGTAATCGATGCAACCAATAACTTCTCATTGAAGAAGTATAGCTCATTGAGTGATGTAAAGCGTTTCCCTGCAGCAGGAGAATTGATCTTCGGCTTGTATAACAATACGCTTTCAAGCACTATCTCTACACTTTTCTTATCACAGACAGCACGTGGTACATTCACAGAAGGACGTAGAGATCTTGAGAATCTGTATGAGACATCAGCTTTCTCGGCTACAAGTACAGACTTGCGTTACACAGGCTATTACAGACAGAATACTACACCAGATGGTTTGAAGACCTATTCTTTTGTAAGATTCTTAGAGAGTGATGCACAGGTGAATAGCAATCCTTTACAGGGCTTGACACTAATCCGTTTGCCAGAGATGTATTATATCTTAAGTGAATGTACATACGATAGTAATAAGACAGAGGCTGTTAGATTACTCAATGAAGTAAGAAAAAGTCGTGGATTAGAGGATGTTGATAGCGCAAAGGTAGCAACACGCGAGGCTTTCAATAAGGAGATGTTGCGTGAGCGTATGCGTGAGATGCCTGGAGAAGGACAAACGTTCTATGCGTTAAAGCACTATAACAAAGCATTTACTGACTTTAGAGGTATTACCACACGTCAGCCATCTAATTCCATCTTCGTCTTGCCTTGGCCAGAAACGGAGAAAGAGTTCGGAGGACAGTAAGTTATTAAACACTTTATGAAAATGAAAAAAACAATAAGAAATATACTACTTGTTTGCGCTGGTGTAACCATATTTGCAGCATGCAGCAACGTCGACTTTGATGGTGAACATAGTTCTGACGGCATGTTTGAACCAACAAATCAAGTTAGCTTCTATTATGCACAACCGGGTGATACCGTTGTGAATTACTCATTCGGAGTAAAGCCTGTTGATACACTTACACACGTGGTTTATCTCCCTGTGCAGCTCGTAGGTAATCTTTCTACTGAGGCGCAGTCTTTCAGTGTAGAAGTTGGTAAGGGTACAACAGCTGTTGCAGGGAAGCATTACACACTTAATGCTGACACCTTGCGTTTCGCTCCTAATGCTTATCGTACCTATGTTCCGGTAACGTTGATACGTGCTAACTTATCTGAAGATAAGGACGATTCAATACGATTGGTATTGAATTTAGTAGGGAAGGATAAGTTGGGAACAAGACTTACCAAGAACAATACGGTTAAAATAACCTTTAACAACGTACTCTCTAAGCCTGATTTCTGGGAAGTGATGGAGAGTTACTGGGGTTTAGGAGCCTTTACCAAAAACAAGTATCGTAAGTTACTTGCTTATTATGATAGTAATGAGGCTACTATCAGAGATATCATAGAAGGCTCTGATGTAACGGCACAAGGCTATCTGTATCAGCATGTGCAGGAGGTAATTGCTTACTTTGCAGCGCATCCAGATGAGTTGTAAAAAGTAGGATAGGTATTGTTACTTGTCTTAAGGTATAATCGAGTGTACACTGAGTATCGTTTCAATAAGGAACTTTGGTTTACGATAAAACGATGATTATACCTTATGATAGAATGAATATTGGTAAACAGATAAATAAGAAATAAGATGATAAAGAAATATTTATATCTTCTCTTGGCACTCCCATTAGTGGCATTGTCATTTCAGTCATGTATAAAAGACGAGTCTTATGGTCCTTCTGGCAATTCGTCTAAGTTGTCATTGGCACAGGACTTACAGGAGAAATATACCCTTAATAGATGGGATACATTGAAGATTTCGCCTAATGTCGTACAGACAAATGAGCAAAAGAAGGTTGACTATGAGTGGGAAGTAAATGGTAAGGTTGTATCGACCGATGCTTCTCTTAAATATGTTTGTAAGGACTTCGGCTCTTTTCCATGTCGATTAAAGGTGAGCAATGGAGATAATATTCAATATTATGAGTTTGGACTAAATGTACAATACTCTTATGTTGATGGTCTTTACATATTAGCAAGTAATAGCGGAAAGACAATTGTTTCTTATCTACCCGAGGAAGGAAGTACAAAGACTTTTGACTTAGATGTTCTGCAAAAGAATAATCCAAGCATTGATTTCACAGGAGAACCTAAGGGAATTGATTATGCGTTAGCACGTGATAACAAGACTCCACTCTTGTTTGTTGCCGTGGGGAGTCCAAGTACTATCTATGAGTTCGACGGTAATCTGATGAATATGCGCTTCACTACAAATAGTACAGGTGATGTTACATATCTTAGAAAGAGTGCCTTGACATATCCTAAGTCAATGCTGATAATGGTAAATCATGTGCCAAACCGATTGACACTCTCAGAGACAACACCCTTCAACTTAGGTAAGTCAATAAAGGATGCTTTAGGTTCCGACATATCTTTAGCCGATGCTGCTACAGCTTGGAAGCAGCAAGACCTACGTTATGTACAAGGCTACGTAATGTTTGATAATGCTGAAGGACGATTGGTCGCACAAAAGGTACAGGCTACAGGTAAGGTGCCTGTTGAGTTATTGAAAGGTAAGTTTACGGGTGAAACACTTGTTGGTATGGGACCTGTTGACAACGAGCGTAACATCGTTTTACTCACATGGAATGCTACTTCATCAAAGTTTAAGTGCTATTATATCTTCCCAGGCTTCTATCCTTCTACAGCTACTAAGGTTGAGGCAGCAGTTGTAAAAGATGAGGCTGCTGTACCAGCTACTGCGGGTTTGACCACACAATCAGTTGTACGCGTATCTCCAGAGAAGAACTTAGTTTACTATTCTGCTGGTAATAAGCTGTATGCTTACAACGTATTGTCTGGTGGTAATTTCCCACAAAGCGCATTAACAACCTTTGGAGATGCCAGTGAGACTATCGCTGATATGCTCATCTTAGAAGGAAGCAATAAGCTTTATGTAGCTACAAACGCGGCTTCAGGTCAGCTTGTGGGAAGCATTTACTGTTTTGATATGAACGAAAATAAATTGCTCTGGGCGAAAAAGAATATTACTGGACGTATCAAGAGCATTACATACAGACAATAATGAACGTGGCATGTAAGGAGATTACATGCCACATTCAAACCATAATTCCGACATGAAAACAAACAATATAATGGTAACACTGCGCACAATAGGAATAGGCTTATTACTATTGTGCGTTAATGTTAGGGCTTTTGCCGATGATAAAAAAGGCGACGAAGAAAAAAAAGCTAAGAAGGAAACAAAATACGATAAACTATTTAAGGACAAGAAGAATGAAACGGCAAGTAGTAAGTTTATCACTGTACATAAGAGTGATGGGAAACTCTACTTGGAGGTCCCTGTTAAATACTTGCATAAAGAGATGTTGTTGGGTGGTGGTATCTCCTCAACAACAGACCCAACCTATCTGACCATTGGTACAAAGAGCTTCACTCCTTTGCATTTCTTCTTTGAAGTGCAAGACAGTAGCTTGGTTATGAAGACACCTAACAGTGTGGTTTATTCAGACGGTAGTGCAAGCGCTGAGATGCAAGAAGCCTTGAAGATTAGCTATCGTGACCCAGTCTTGATGGGCTTTAAGATTGCTGCTTACAACAATGATAGTTCGGCTATTGTGATAGATGCAACAGATTTCTTGGCACGTCCTAACAGTATGTTACCCATTATTCCAAAGAAGTCGGGTGATTTAGCATTGTCAGCTTCGCCTAAGAGCGAAATGTCTTATGTTAGAACAATTAAGAGTTTCGATCGTAATATAACAATAAACGTTGATTTCAACTATCTACTCACTGCCTCACTCATGTCTTTACCAGTTGCCAGTGAGATTCCAACAACCGTAGGTGTTACCTATAGTTTAGCGTTATTGCCAGATAGTAAGATGCGCCAACGCGTAACAGATTCGCGTGTTGGTATAGCTTCTGTATCTAAACTCACCTTCGATAATAACATAGCAAAAAGCAAGCAAACATTCATAGCACAACGTTGGAACCTCGTTCCACAGAATCTTAAGGCTTACGAACAAGGTAAGTTGTCAAAGCCTGTTAAGCCTATATGCTTTTATATTGATGATGCCTTCCCTGTTGAATGGAAGAATGCGATAAAGCAAGGAGTAGAACTTTGGAATAAGGCCTTCGAACAAGCGGGCTATCAAAAGGCTATTGAAGCCTTAGACTTCCCAAAGAATGACCGTAACTTCGATGCAGACGACATTGCCTATTCTTGTATTCGATACGTACCAAGTACTGCTGAGAAGGTTACATCTTCTTTCTTGGCGAACCCACAAACAGGAGAAATCATCAATGCGTCTGTGTTTGTTCCAGCCAATGTTGGTGATCAGATTTACCGTTGGTTATTCTTAGGTTCAGCAGCATCAGATGCCACAATGCGTACTTCTCATCTTCCACAAGACAAGTTCAATCAGGGTTTGAAGTATATGGTAGCATGCGAAGTAGGGCGAAGCCTTGGTTTGCTTGATAATATAGGAGCTTCGTATTCCTATCCTGTTGACTCACTTCGTAATAGCACATTCACACATGCCAACAATCTTGCTGCATCAATAATGGCTAATACACCTTTTAACTATGTTGCTCAGCCAAGTGATAAGGGTGTTGTTTATATGCCAGAGAATGTTGGACAGTATGACAAGCATGCTATCGAATGGGCTTATCGTTATTTCGACCCATCAAAGACAAGTTTAAGTGCTGAAACCGATGCACTTGAGAAGATGGTTGATAAGCGTGTACAGAATCCTCGTTATCGTTTCTTCCGAACCTCTTCATTGATTTGGGACCCACGTGTACAAGAAGGTGCATTGGGTAGTGATGCGATTAAGGCAAGCGAATATGGATTGCGTAATATGCAAATCGTTGAAAACAACCTTTATAACTGGGTGAAAGACGATGAAGATAGTCGCATCAAAGAGAAGTTATATTTGGCAATCTCTCAGCAGAGATATGCTTTCTTCAAACGTGTGTTGAGCAATGTTGGTGGTATCTTCTTAAACGATATGAAAGTAACATCGGGTGTTCCTCGCTATGAGGTGGTACCTAAAGCGCGTCAGCGTCAGGCGATGTTATGGTGCTTAAATCAGGCAAAGCATTTTAAGCAATATGCTAACCCAAGCTTTGAGCGTAAGGGATTCATGGCTATAAGCTATTACGACCAGCTCTTAGAGTTTATTGGATATGACCTCTTTGGTGTTCGTACACGCTTGGCAGTGGCATCACATCTGTCATCACAGAGTTATAGTCAGAAAGAATATTTCGACGACCTTTTCTCTTCACTCTTCCAAAGTGCACAATTGTGTAAGGCTCCATCTCAGGAGGAGCGAGTGTTACAACGTGCTTATCTAACGTATTCACGTGCGGTTATCGACAAGGCTAACAAGCAGGGTGGTAATGGTCCAGCGGCACTTCAGTCTACATCGGTTAACGGTAGTCAGACGAGTAGCACTGCCTATGGTAACCCTACAGCCTCCCTCGCACCAACAGTTGATGCTGCTTTGTTAGACGGCTCGGCTATTTACTTCTACACTTCACTGTTGAAGCTTAAGCCAATGTTGGAGAAGTGTGTCAAAGCAAACCTCTCACCTGATGCGCACTCACATTATTCTATGTTGCTCTTTAAGGTGAACAAAGCTTTGGAGGATGGTCAATGAAATATTCATTAATAGCTAATCAGTTAATGCGTCGCATACTATTACTTCTGCTTCTCTTCGCTATGGTGGCTACATCGGGAGCGGCTTTCCCGTTTTCAAAACGTAAGAAGAAGGCGCAGAGCACACAAACAGAAAAGAAATCGGCTTACGAGCGTGCCCTCACCGAGCAATTAACGGAGTCGGTGCGTGGTAGCTTTGTCTCGTTTCATAAGACTGACGGACGTATATTGATGGAGCTTCCGAAGCAGTCTTTGGGTCGCGACATGATTATTGGTGTAACCATTTCGTCAGTGTCAAATCCTAAGATGGGCGACTTAGGCTTTAAGAATTCCAACTTAGTGCATGTACGCTTCATAGAGAAAGATAGTTCTGTGGTAATGCAGGTGGTAAATACCGACTTGTTTGTGCCAAAGAATCAGCCCTCAGCTACGCTTGCTGCAAGGCTGAATTATGATAATCTTGATTTCTTTTCATTCCCTATTAAGGCACATAACGACTCCACCGGAGCCGTGCTGTTCGATGCTTCGTCCTTTATTCTAAAGGAGAATCGCTTCTTCCCAGTGATTGCTAAGAATGTAGGGTCGTACACTGTAAACTCATCTTTGAAAGATAATCTTACAAGAGTGACGAAACTAAAAGTCTTCGATGAGAATGCCTGTGTCGGTATGGATAGGCATTACATCATTAGTCTCTCTGGTAAGAAAGGTTCGCCTATCACCAACTATCCCGTAACGATTGGCGTAAACTTTACGTTAGCACTGTTACCAAATGACTTGATGACACCTCGTTTGAGTGATACACGTGTGGGAATGTTTCTTATGAATAAGGATGTTCTTAAGAAGGACGGGTCAATTGATAAAGCTACATTCGTTAAGCGTTGGCGACTTGTACCGAAGGATACAGCTGCCTACTTTGCGGGCGAACTCTGCGAACCAACAAAGCCAATCGTCTATTATGTAGAGAATACATTCCCTCCACTTTGGAAACGAGCTATCAAAGCTGGTGTTCTATGGTGGAATAAGGCTTTCGAACGTATTGGGTTTAAGAATGTCATGCAGGTGGCAGACTTCCCTGAGAACGACCCTAATTTCGATCCAGATAACTTCAAGTATTCTTGTATCAGATACTTACCTACTGACGTTGAGAATGCTATGGGACCTTCGTGGACCGACCCTCGCACAGGAGAAGTAATCAATGCTACCGTCCTTGTTTATAATGATGTTGTAAACACGATTAACAACTGGCGATTTGTTCAGACGGCACAGATTGACCCTCGTGCACGTGCAGCGCAGATGCCTGACAGTATTATAGAGGAGACACTCGAGTATATTATTGCCCACGAGATTGGTCATACGCTTGGATTTATGCACAATATGGCAGCATCTGCAGCACTTCCAACCGACTCGCTGCGTTCTCCTGCCTTCACGCAAAAGTATGGTACAACGGCTTCCATCATGGATTATGCACGTTTTAATTATGTTGCACAACCTACTGACTACGGCGTTAAACTTACTCCACCGCATCTTGGTGTCTATGACTACTATGCTGTTGAGTGGGCTTATAAACTTTTCCCTGGTTCGAAGGGGTTTGAGGATGATGCGAAACAGCTGCGTTTGTTGGCTGAAAAGCATGAAGGCGACCCTTTCTATCGTTATGGCTTACAGCAAACGGGAACGAAGTATGACCCTTCTGCTATTGAGGAAGACCTCGGTGACGATCCTGTAAAGTCGTCTACCTATGGTATGGATAATCTTCGAATGATTCTCAAGAACCTTGATCATTGGATTGGTGATGAGGATGGCGATAGTCGTAAGGCTGAGTTATATAATGAGGTGCTGTCTCAAGCTATGCATTATGTACGTAATGTTAGTATTAATGTTCCTGGTATCTACCTCTATCAAACAAGCGAGAAGTCGGGCTTACCACGCTATAAGGTTGTGCCTAAGACTAAGCAAAAAGAGTCTGTGCAATGGCTTCTGAAGCAAGCACGCACGTTTGCGACATTAGGTAACGATACGATTGAGAAGAAACTACCATTCGGAGCAAACAAGCCTTTTAAGATTTTAGCTCGTGATGTGCAGTCGCTTGCTATGATGGCAACGTCAAAACTTGCTATTTCTTATTATCTTGACTCTACCTCTTACTCACCAATTGAGTATATGGAGGATGTTTATCAAGATGTCTTTGGCAAGACGATTGCTAATAAAGAGAATCTTTCGGTGGCTGACCTCTCTATGCAACGACTCTATGTCGACTTATTGCAAGAGGGTGTTTCTGATATGAAGCAAGCACCTAATGTTCATAATCTTCAGATACCTTCGACTTCTGTAAATAGTGTTATTACGAATATGTTACGAAGGAACGAGGCTGGAAAAGAGCATGCGGAATGTTGTTATTTGGCAGACAGACAGCGAAGTTTAGGTGATGATACTCATTTTCTTAACTTCGGTAATGGTTATGGTGAGCCAGAACCTTTGTGGGGAACAACTGTCAACCGCACTTCTGAATTCCAATTAGAGTATGCGCAGAAGTTGCTTTCTTTGTTAGAAACAACCATTCCACGTGTTTCTTCTCCTGATTTAAAAGCACATTATATGCTTCTTGAAAAGCGTTTGAAGAAGTATTTGAAATAATAGAATTCTTCAATTCGATAAACTAAGCTCTAATATTATAAAGTACACAGAGTCTACTTATAGTTTGCAGTTAAATCTTACGTAGGGAATAAGAATGTTTATACTCGGAAAAAAGTTTACATAAATTCAAGGCCTGTGTAAGTAAAAGCTAAGAAAAGGAGCTTTTCTTCCGCCTTGGTAACTAAAAGATAATCAGATAGTTGTAAAATGGCGTGTGTAAAGGTGCTTAATAAGGTTCTTAAAGGGCGTTAGTAAGACTTCAATTAACGCCCTTTAGAAGTGCTATAAGGCATCTTTTCATGTGCAAAAGAGCGTAGATTGAAAACGAAGATATGAAAAAACAGGACAAAGACGTCTTCATTGTCTCTGCTTTTGTATGAACGAGACTTTTATTATCGCTCGTAAAAGTTGCAGAAAGCAAGTAATTTTAGAGGGTGAAAGACGTGCTTTCTCTCATTTTAATAATAGTGATAATGCTTATTAGTAATAGAAATAATGCTTATCAGCAGGAAGTTTCCACCACTTATTTAGCTGCCTCCTTGCTTATTTCTTTTTCTTTTTGAATAAGCTGAACTTATTATTAAAGGGTCCTGATGCATGCTTACCACCAAACATACGATAGAGTTTCCACGTAAGGATAAGTCCATCCAATACATTCGCACCAACATTGAATGCACCAGAGAAACGCTGGGTAGGTGTGTTCTTGTCTTTCGGCTTATGCATAAGCTCATTCCACAACCCCGCAATCTTGTTGCTATCCTTGGTCAAGTCTGTACGCAGCTGCGCCTTGCGCAAAAGTATGTCGTTCAGCGACCTATAATTGGTTCCAAAGTGAGTGGTCTGTTCAGTCATAAGCTTATTTTGACATTAAGAGACTTCCCAAGAATCTTACCAATGGGCGTTCAATAAGTCTGTGACGCAGTAAGATAAAGAAGATGAGCAGCAGCAAATAGCCACCACCAACAATGAGGAAAGCCCAAATAAGTGAGCCCACCAATGACTGCAATGCAAAGGCTGCAGCAAAGGAGAGATAAATTAGGGATATTAATAAGATAGTGCAGAAGACAACTATGATTGTAATCACGGTCAGTAATCGCACGACCTTTTCAATTACATCGAGCTTCATGTACTCTGACTGAAGCCCGATATAATGCTTTAGCACCTCTACGAGTTGTGCTATTGTTTCTACGTTCTTATCGTTTGAGAACATCCTCTATAATTTAGATAGCGTCTGAAGCTGCATCCTTGATATCCTCAACGAAATCCTCAGCTTCCTTACGGCTGAGCTTGATATCATGCTTCTTGCAGAAATCGTCAACAGCATCAGAAATCTTTGAACGTGTGTCTGTACCCTTCTCTGGAGCCAAAAGAAGTCCGAGAGCTGCGCCTGTGATGCTACCACAGAGGAATGCGCAAACATAACCTAATGTCTTCATAATCTCTTATTTTTTATTGTTAATGAATAGTTCTTTCTTTATCAATGGCAAATATAGCTAAAGTTTTGCATATTAGCAATAGATAGGAAGTATTTTTGTGTTAAAAATCTTACAAATAGTTTATTTAACAAACTTTATTGACGCTGCTTTCTTACTTCTGCTTCTTATTTTGTAACTTCGCACGATAATTACATAGTAAATTAATAGTATAATCAATAAAAACTAAGGGATTATGAAGAAATTTATGGTTTTGGGCGCAGCTATGTGTGTGGCAATGGCTTTCACTGGCTGTAAGTCAAGCGAGAGTGCATACAAGAAGGCTTACGAGAAGGCTAAGTCTCAGGAGCAGAATACTACCACAAATACTGATGACAACGCAACTCAGCAGGACGCTGTTGTAGCTCCAGTAGAGACTCAGCCAGTTACGCAGGCTCCCGTTGTTGATAATTACGACAATGAGCCAGTACGCCGCGAGACTGTTTCTGTTGTAAATGGTTCTGGTTTGAAGGCTTACAGCGTAGTTGTTGGTTCATTCGGCGTTAAGTCTAATGCTGAGGGCTTGCAGCAGCGTTTGAAGAATGCTGGCTACGATGCTCAGGTTGCTTACAATGCTGGTAACAATATGTATCGCGTTGTTGCTTCTACTTATGACAGCAAGGCTTCAGCTGTTCAGAGCCGCAATCAGCTCCGTGCTACTTACGCTGATGCTTGGTTGCTCTCTCGATAAATGAGCAGAATTTTAGCGATAGATTACGGTAAAAAACGTACAGGATTAGCAGTCACCGACCCATTGTGCATCATCGCCAATGGGTTGGCGACTGTTCCTACGTCTGAACTTTTTGAGTTTTTGAACCAGTATATCGCAAAGGAAGCGGTCAGCCAGCTTGTCATTGGCAAACCTATACAGCCCAATGGTCAGCCGAGTGAGAACCTCGCTCGTGTGGAGCAATTTGTCAATCGTTGGCACAAGGCACACCCAGAGTTGCCTATTGATTATTATGACGAGCGCTTTACGTCGGTTATCGCTCATCAAGCAATGATTGCGGGTGGGGTTAAGAAGAAGACCCGCCGTGAAGATAAGGGACTTGTTGACGAGATTTCGGCAACAATTATCCTGCAAGATTATATGAGGTCCAAGGGGCTTTAATCCATTTGAAGCTTATGTTTGTTAAGCTTCGAAACGTTTGGAAATCAGACTCGTAAAGCCTTGAGCCGTTTGATTATTAAGCTGATAGAGCTTTGCGCTATTTGATGATTAAACTTGTTGGACACCTATTAAGTTTAAAAGAAAGAAAAGAATATGGTATTACCCATTTACACATATGGTCAGCCAGTGTTGCGAAAGGTAGCCGAGGATATCCCCCTCGATTATCCCGACCTCCAAGAGCTGATACAAAATATGTTTGAGACCAACACCGCCAGCGATGGTGTTGGTTTGGCAGCGCCACAGATTGGTAAGTCTATCCGTGTCGTTGTTGTCGACTTGGATGTGCTCTCAGACACCTTCCCTGAGTATAAAGACTATCGTCATGCATTCATCAATGGTCACATCCTTGAGTATGATGACTCTGAGACGGAGACCTTGGAAGAGGGATGTCTCTCTCTGCCAGGTGTTCACGAGAGTGTGACACGTGCAAAGCGCGTCTACGTAAAGTGGTATGACGAGAATCTCGTTGAGCATGAGGAGTGGATTGAAGGCTATCTTGCTCGAGTTATCCAGCATGAGTTTGATCACCTCGAAGGTCGTGTCTTCACTGATCGTCTCTCGGCATTCCGCAAGCAGATGATTACCAGCAAGCTCAAAGCCCTTCTGCAGGGAAAAGTTCGCTGCCACTATCGTGTGAAGGCTCCACGTAAGTAAGCCTATGTTGCGTGGTATCGTAGTATCCTTGCTTTGCCTATTGGCATTACCGTCAGCAGCCCAATACAACGTCAAGAAGATGATGGAGGAGGGGAGGCGGACGCTTGATCAGGGATACTACGTTACTTCCATGCAGATTTTCTCCCGTATCGTTGCCCTCAAACCAAATCTATACGAGGCTTGGTATTTGATGGCATTGTCAAAGTATCACCTTGAAGACTATAAGGGTGCTGGTGATGATTGTCGCCGTGCTTTGACTTTACAGCCCTATATTGCTGATATCTACGAACTTTATGGTATGTCTAATATCCATGTGGAGCGTTACGACAGTGCTATCGTAGCCTTTTCTCATGCCCTTGATATAACCCCCGACAATCGCGACTATTGGTTTAATCGTGCTTATTGTCTCTATCAAGTGGGTGACAGCAAGGCTGCTCTTCAGCAACTTGATTATATCCTTAAGCGATGGAAGACCTTCGATGCTGCCACCCAACTTCGTGCCGACATCGTAGCGGGTAGGAAGCCAAAGCAACAGCCCATGAAACCTAATGCTTCGCAATTTTACAAGCTACCGAGTCTTCGCATTGAAAGTGATGACAAGCGTCCGTTGAAGCTTTGAACTTCATCTATCCTTTGACCTTTGAGCATTGAACTTTGAACTTTATGATTTGTACTATTACCTTTGAACTATTACCTTTGAACTTTGAGGTTTGAACTTTGAACTTTATGATTTGTGACTACGAATTTCTCTAATTACGCTAACATTATTGCGATGTAATTCGTGTCATTCGCGTAATTCGCAGTTAACTTTTTGATTAGCACTACGAATGGCACTAATGTCACGAATCATTATTGCTAAGTAATTCGTGTCATTCGCGTAATTCGTAGTTAACTTTTTGATTTACGTTTAACCCCTAAGCTACATCGCTAATCATAATTCTGAATTGTGAATTATGAATTCTGAATTATAAAAGTAATCACAATTATGAATTCTGAATTGTGAATTATGAATTTTATTTGGATTATGAATTATGAATTCTGAATTAAAAGTATTACCTTTGCCACATATTTGATTTATAAAACTAATTTGTAGTATGGTTAAAATCACTTTCCCAGACGGTTCCGTTCGTGAATACGAGCAGGGCGTAACTGGTTTTCAAATCGCCGAGAGCATTTCGCCGGCTCTCGCCCGTGACGTTGTATCTTGCGGTGTAAATGGCGAAACAACAGAACTCAACCGTCCTATCAATGAGGACGCTACCATCGCACTTTACAAGTTCGATGACGAAGAAGGTAAGCACACCTTCTGGCACACTTCTGCCCACCTCCTCGCTGAGGCTTTGCAGGAGCTTTACCCAGGCATTCAGTTCGGATTCGGACCAGCTGTTGAGAATGGTTTCTTCTATGACGTGATGCCTGCAGAGGGTCAGACAATCTCTGAGAATGACTTCCCAAAGATTGAAGAGAAGATGCGCGAACTTGCTAAGAAGAACGAGCAGGTCGTTCGTCATGATGTCTCTAAGGCGGATGCTGTTAAGGAGTTTACTGCCGATGGACAGGAATACAAGGTGGAGCACATCGTAGAGGACCTCGAGGATGGCACTATCTCAACATATTCGCAGGGTAACTTCACCGACCTTTGTCGTGGTCCGCACCTCGTTTCTACAGGTGCTATCAAGGCTGTCAAGATAACCAGCGTTGCTGGAGCTTTTTGGCGTGGAGATGCTAAGCGTGAGCAGATGACACGTATCTATGGTATCACCTTCCCTAAGAAGAAGATGCTCGACGAATACCTCGAGATGCTCGAAGAGGCTAAGAAGCGCGACCATAGAAAGATTGGTAAGGAAATGGAACTCTTTATGTTCTCTGACCGTGTCGGTAAGGGCCTTCCTATCTGGTTGCCAAAGGGAACACAGTTGCGCTTGCGCCTGCAGGAGCTCTTGCGTCGTCTCCTCCGTCCTTACAACTATCAAGAGGTTATCACACCAGGAATCGGTGGTAAGAATCTCTACGTAACTTCTGGTCACTATGCCCACTACGGCAAGGATGCGTTCCAGCCAATCCACACACCAGAGGAGGACGAGGAGTATATGCTCAAGCCAATGAACTGTCCTCACCACTGTGAGATTTACGCTTACAAACCACGTTCTTACAAAGATCTTCCACTGCGTATCGCAGAGTTTGGAACCGTATTCCGCTACGAGAAGAGTGGTGAGCTTCATGGACTTACACGTGTTCGCACCTTCACGCAGGACGATGCGCATATCTTCGTACGTCCTGATCAGGTAAAGGCAGAGTTTGAGAACAATATCGACATCATCCTCAAGGTGTTCAAGACCTTCGGTTTCGATAACTACGAGGCACAAATTTCCCTCCGCGACCCAGAGGATAAGGAGAAGTATATCGGCTCTGACGAGGTATGGGAAGAGAGCGAAGCAGCCATTAAGGAAGCATGCGCAGAGAAGGGTCTCAACGCTCGTGTAGAGCTTGGTGAGGCAGCATTCTATGGTCCTAAACTCGACTTCATGGTGAAGGATGCTATCGGTCGTCGTTGGCAGCTCGGTACTATTCAGGTAGACTATAACCTCCCTAACCGCTTCAAACTCGAATATACAGCAGAGGACAACTCTAAGAAGACACCAGTGATGGTTCACCGTGCACCATTCGGTTCACTCGAGCGTTTCACTGCCGTTCTCATCGAGCACACCGCAGGTCACTTCCCACTCTGGTTGACACCTGATCAGGTTGCCATCCTCCCAATCTCTGAGAAGTATAACGACTATGCTCAGAAGGTGAAGGCTTACTTCGATGCTCACGACGTACGTTCAATCATGGACGACCGCAACGAGAAGATTGGTCGTAAGATTCGCGACAACGAGCTCAAGCGTGTTCCTTACATGGTTATCGTTGGCGAGAAAGAGGCAGCCGAGGGTCTTGTGTCAATGCGCCAGCAGGGTGGTGGCGAGCAGGCTACTATGACAATGGAAGCCTTCGCAGAGCGTATCAACAACGAGGTAGCTGAACAGCTGAAGGGGTTGGATTAGAAAAAAAATAACAACTCGCAACAAGCAGCCCCTCCCCCTTGCCCCTCCCCCGTAGGGAGGGGAGTGAATACCGCGACATCCCTATAATGTTGGGTATATAGTGGAATGATAATCACTTATTTGCAGGGGGAGAACAGAAGTTGGAAGTCCTTCGCTTTAGAGGCTAACATATTAATGACCCTTGTGGTCTCTCTTCTCTTCTAATTAAGGGGGGAGGAGAATCCCTTATGCGGCATCCTTTAGTGGGTGCCGCTTTTTATTTGTGAACTCTTTCCCCTTTGAACTTTGAGCATTGAACTCTTTTCCCTTTGAACTTTTTGATTAGCACTACGAATGGCACTAATGTCACGAATCATTATTGCGAAGTAATTCGTGCAATTCGCATAATTCGCAGTTAACTTTATGATTTGCGTTTACCTCTTGAGTTATTTCGGTAATCATAATTATGACGTACTGATGAGAACTTCGTTCGAATAATTATTTATTCTTGATTATAACTTGCTATCTGCACTCCTCCCCCTTCGGGGAGGTTGGGTGGGGCTTTATTTTCCTCTTTATGTGAAAAATATAACTAAAACGCTTGGATAATCGGTTGGAAAATAGTAACTTTGCACGCGTTTAGCGAATTTAAACACATTAAAATAGTTGAATGAAGAATGACAAAATGAAAATGAAGTACCGCGTGAACGAGCAGATTCGCGTTCGGGAAGTACGTGTGGTAAGTGATGATGGAGCTGAGGTTATGCCTACGCGAAAGGCGTTGGAATTGGCTCAGAAAGAGGGAGTTGACCTTGTGGAGATTTCTCCTAATGCACAGCCACCAGTTTGTCGTATCATCGACTATTCTAAGTTCCTCTACCAGCAGAAGAAGCATCAGAAGGAGATGAAGCAGAAGCAGGTTAAGCAGGAGGTGAAGGAGATTCGTTTCGGTCCTCAGACGGATGAGCACGACTATAAGTTTAAGCTCAAGCATGCGCAGGAGTTCCTCAATGCAGGTAATAAGGTACGCGCATACGTGTTCTTCCGTGGTCGTTCGATTCTGTTTAAGGAGCAGGGCGAGGTGTTATTGCTTCGTTTCGCCAACGATCTTGAGGAGCTCGCAAAGGTAGAGCAGCTTCCGAAGCTCGAAGGCAAGAAGATGTTCCTCTATCTTGCACCTAAGAAGGCAGGTGTTGCCAAGAAGAGTCAGCAGAAGCGCGACCGTGAGGAGGCAGAGGCTGGCGCAAAGGCAGGAGCTGAGGGCGTCAGCGAGGAGCCAAAGACGGATGGCGGTTTGTTTGCCAACGCTAAGAATGGTGCTGACGCATTGAAGAAACTGAATATTGACTAACGCCCGTTGGGTGTCTCCTCGTTATGAGGGGCGACATGGGCAACCTGTGCGTAACGTCCTGGTATATACGTTGCCACAGATGAATATAAATAACAATTTTAAATTTTACAAAAATGCCAAAACAGAAGACAAATTCCGGCGCAAAGAAGAGATTCACGTTCACCGGTACTGGTAAGATTAAACGTCATCACGCTTACCACAGTCACATTCTGACTAAGAAGACAAAGAAACAGAAGAGAAATCTTGTTCACCAGACGCTCGTGGATGGTACAAACTTGAAGCAGGTACGCGACTTGCTCAGACTTCGTTAATTCATTAGTCAAACAAATTAAAAGGAAAGAAAAACTATGCCAAGATCAGTCAATCATGTTGCTTCAAAAGCAAAGAGAACAAGAATTCTGAAGCAGACTAAGGGTTACTATGGTGCCCGTAAAAATGTTTGGACGGTAGCAAAGAATACCTATGAGAAGGGTTTGACTTATGCTTATCGTGACCGTCGTAACAAGAAGCGTAACTTCCGCGCATTGTGGATTCAGCGTATCAACGCTGCTGCTCGTCTTTATGATATGAGCTACAGCCAGTTGATGGGTGCATTGCACAAGGCTGGTATCGAGATCAACCGTAAGGTGCTCGCTGACCTCGCTGTTAACAATCAGGAAGCTTTTAAGGCTATTGTTGACAAGGTAAAGTAAATTAATGACGCTCACGAACGTGGGCACTCGTTATAACGGAATGGAAGCTGTCGCCTGAAAGGGTGGCAGCTTTTTCAGCATAACAACAGCAACACACCAGAACACTACAAGCAGCCCCTCCCCCTTGCCCCTCCCCCAAAGGGAGGGGAGTAGACACCGAGATATCCCTATGGTAGCTACTCTTGAGCTCTCTGAATCAATGGTAATTGCCCGAAGAGAGTAAAAGAGGGGGAGTAAACAGCGCGTTATCCCTATATAATTAGATGATTCTGTGGTAAAATGAAAAAAACAAGGAAGAAGTCCCTGAACATAGGGGTATCTCGCTATTTACTCCCCTCTCTCCTTTACTTCCCTTCGGTCAGTGACCGTTGGTTCGGAGAGGGGTTGGGGGTGAGGCTAATCCATTACATAGTTTTGGTTCTGCTGCTCGTTGTAGGAGTGGGGCAGGGGGCACATGCGCAATATGTGATAACGAAAGAGACTGCGAGGTGTCTGACGAAGCAGGATTCTTTGTTGTCGGATAATTTTGGGCAGAAAGTTGATGGGCAGCTTAAGAGTCCTTATCGTGCTGATACTGTAAGTCTTATTGACAAATACTTTCGTAGGGGTATGTCGAGAAAGGGCATACTGATGATTCCTAAGGGTAAACGACCTGCACCCGAAACCTATTTGAAACGAAGATATATAAGGCGACATCTGAAGAATTTTAAGGCAGGTGCATCGTGTATCGTTTCGAAAGAATTGTTAGAACGATATCATGGCGACTCTATCGGTAAGGCTGATAATAGTCAGTTTATCATGATGAAATCGGAGATGGATAGTGTATTGATGAGAAGTCATGGCGACTTGTCACGCATCGAACATGAATTGGGAATCCCTGCAGGTGCGTGGAAACATCGGGTATTAGTAAGGATTGACATCCCCAAGCCAAAGAAACTCAGGTTGAGGATGCCGTCGGGTAACGAAGTCGGAGCGAATGTGCTATGGCTTCCAGGTGGACTTCTACCTACTGGATATAAAGAGGCGGTGATAGATAGAATTCCGAAAGGAAGATATAAAGCTTCGTTGATTGAGATTACCCAATGATTGTATAGAAAGAAACTTAAATAAGAGGCTATCGCTCATATTCACCTGATTTAAATGTAATGAATAATGAGGATTAATATGATAAGGAAGCATAAACCTATGATACCATCAAGGACACGATTGGAAAAGTATTTGGGATTACGAGGGTAAATGTCAACATCTATTAGCTTTAATTCGCCAGTTTCAATCATACCTTGTATTATCTCTTTCTTACTTCTACCCTCTTTGAGAAACATTTCGAGTGTTTGTTGTTGTTCCTCATTCAGGTCTATATCATATGCTTGATTACGTTGAATTTGTCTCTGCTTCCATCTCTTGAATTGTTCTTTGTATGATTCTTTGAAGCAATCAAATACTGGTGATTCAGTTATCAAGGAATGATAACTATAATTATCTCTGATAATAAAGCGATGATAGACGAAGCGAAGTGCAGCACCTATATGAACCAATGTTAAGCCTATAAAGCCTCCAATAATGTCATGCATAGCTTAATACTCACCTCCAATCCCTCCCAAAGGGAGGAGGGCTTAAATAGGGTTATTTGTTATATTATTTATGTTTTGCCAAGTTCAGCTTGCAGAGCGTAAGTGCTTCTTCAGCTCGCCCATCCATCATATAGGCAGGGAAGGAGTAAAGGGCGTTGATAGTCTTGAGGTTATACTCCATAGTCTTGCGTTTTATCCATGAAGATTCGTTTGCGATAATCTTTTCAGGGTCTTTCATCTGAATGGTTATCAACCTGTTACCTTTAAAACGTATTAGGGAGAAGTCGGCAATCTCGTTCCATAATACTTCCTTAGCTCCGCAGATAGAGATACCTCTATCGGTAAATTCTATTTCTTTCTTATGGTTTATGAGAAGTTTTACCTTTTTATAAGCCATAAACAAACCGCCGCCACCAAAGAAGATGATGGAGAGGATGCCAGCAACTCTTATTGTCCATAGTGGATAAGTTGTGGTGGGGTCTTCTACGGTAAGGAGCCATACGCCTAAGGCGGTAAACGCGATACAACCTAAGTAGGCAAGGATTTTCTTAGTCTGATTCATATATTTTTATTGTTTGATATTCTTCATACTCAATGCGATACGTTTGCGACGCATATCGACTTCAACGACACGGACACGGACGTGTTGATGAAGGCGGAGGACTTGTGTGGGGTCGGTGACGAAGCGGTCGGAGAGTTGTGAGATGTGGACGAGTCCGTCTTGATGGACACCGATGTCGACGAAGGCTCCGAAGTTGGTGATGTTTGTCACGATACCGGGGAGTTCCATTCCTACGATGAGGTCGTTGAGGGTGTGGACATTCTTGTCGAATTCAAAGACTTCAACCTCTCCACGGGGATCGCGCCCAGGCTTCTCAAGCTCGGTGAGGATGTCGCGGAGAGTAGGAGCCCCACCCGACCTCCCCGAAGGGTGGAGAGGAGCCTCCCCCGACCCCTCCGAAGGGAGGGGAGACAAACTTGCAGATACATTGCTGAGGTGTTGGGGAAGGGTTGAATATTCACCCTTTTGTGTGTGTATAGGCACTCCTCCCCTCCTTTCGGAGGGGTTGGGGGAGGCTTCTCTCCCCCTCTCTGAAGGAGAGGGGGTAAGGGGGGCGAGGCTGGTTGGGGTGAGGTACCTTTTGATATCAATTTCTGCCAAGAGTTTCTTATTGCCAATGAGATCCTTTATCGTACATTTCAAGTCCTTCGCCATTTGCTCAACGATGTGATAGCTCTCGGGGTGAACGGCGGAGTTATCGAGTGGGTTCTTGGCATTGGGAATACGGAGGAAGCCTGCGCACTGCTGGAAGGCAATATCACCCAGACGCTTCACCTTCTTGAGCTGGGCACGTGAGGTGAAAGGACCGTGCTCACGTCGGTAATCAATGATATTGCGGGCAAGGGCAGGACCGAGTCCGCTGACGTAGGTGAGCAAGTGGAGGGAAGCCGTATTGAGGTTGACTCCCACCTGATTGACACAACTCATCACTGTCTGGTCGAGTGAATGCTTAAGTTTTGATTGGTCGACATCGTGCTGGTATTGTCCAACACCGATGCTCTTCGGGTCAATCTTCACGAGTTCAGCGAGTGGGTCCATCAGTCGTCTACCGATAGATATGGCTCCACGTGTGGTCACATCCTCGTTGGGGAACTCTTCGCGAGCCACTGGAGAAGCAGAATATATGGAGGCACCATCTTCGGAGACGAGGAAGATGGATGAAGCCCCACCCGACCTCCCCGAAAGGGGAGGAGACAATCTTGCAGATACTTCGCTGAGGTGTTGGGAAAGATTTAAAGTGCCCTTATCCTCTCGTGTGCGCATAGGCACTCTCCCCCCTTCGGGGGAGCTGGAGGGGGCTTCTCTCCCCCTCTCCCTTCGGAGAGGGGGCTGGGGGGTGAGGCTGTTTCCTACAAACTCCTTACTTTCCCTGCTTGCCGTACCATTACCAATGGCGATCGCCTCAATCTTATATGTGCGTATCATCCTCTGGAGGGCTTCCGTGGCTTGTCTTACCTGATTGCGTGGTGGATGCGGATAGATAATCTCGTGATGAAGGAGGTTACCTTGTTCGTCAAGGCAAGCAATCTTACATCCGTTGGCAAAACCAGGGTCGAGGGCGAGGACACGCTTCTGACCGAGTGGGGGAGAGAGGAGAAGCTGGCGGAGGTTTTCGGTAAAGACTTTGATAGCCTCTTCGTCGGCACGCTCCTTACTCAAGGTAGCAAATTCGTTCTCAATGCTCGGATTGATAAGACGTTTGAAGGAGTCTTCAACGGCTTGGTTGACGAGGGTCTGACAGATTCCGTGTCCACGTACAAACTGACGGGTGAGGCGTGCGATACATTCTTCACCGTCAATCGTGATGCTTACACGCAGGATGCCCTGTGCCTCGCCACGACGCATAGCAAGCAGTCGGTGGCTATTGCAACGGCGGAGAGGTTCGGAGAAGTTGAAGTAATCAGCGAACTTCTGCGCCTCCTCGGTATCTTTCATCTTCTTGATTACCTTCGATGTGATGACAGCCCCACGCTGATAAGCTGTGCGGACAGTATTGCGTGCTTGCTGGTTCTCGGAGACAATCTCGGCAATGATGTCCAAAGCCAAAGCCCCACCCGACCTCCCCGAAAGGGGAGGAGACAAACTTGCAAATACTTTGCTGAGGTGTTGGGGAAGATTCAAAGTGCCCTTATTCTCTCGTGTGCGCATAGGCACTCCTCCCCTTTCGGGGAGGTTGGGTGGGGCTCCTCCCCTCCTTTCGGGGGAGTCGGAGGGGGCTGTAGGTTTTTGGGCTTCCTCCATTATCGCCAACGCCAATGGCTCCAATCCGTGTTCACGTGCAATCTGCGCGCGTGTACGGCGTTTGGGTTTATAGGGTAGGTAGATATCTTCCAACTCTGTGGAATCCATACAAGCTCGGATTCTTGCTTCTAATTCTGGTGTAAGTTTCTCTTGCTCTCGGATAGTCTTGAGGATGGTTTCCTTACGCTTGCCGAGTTCCTTCAAACGATCATTGAGTTCGCTGATATTGGTTATCTGGACCTCATCAAGGTTCCCTGTCCGCTCCTTACGATAACGGGAGATGAAAGGAATCGTACAGCCCTCATCAAGTAAGGTGAGAACTGCAGAAACGCTTTGGAGGGGAAGAGAAAGGGAGTGGGAGATAAAGGAAGAAGGTCCAGCCCCCTCCAGCTCCCCCGAAGGGGGGAGAGCCCTATTTGCTGAGGGTTCGCTATTGTTCTTATGCTCGTTTTCCTTGCTGTATGGTGTTTGTCTAATCATCTTTCAGATACTGTTTTATGTCTTATCTTTGTGGAATCTGACTACTTCCCTTCCATTGCTTTTTCGGTCAGTGCCCTTTGTTTTCTTGGAAGAATCAGTGCTTCTTGTTTTTGGAAGGGGCAGTGTGTCTTGTCTTAATCACGATGGTTGGATGTTTTTCTTGTCGTGGATCGTTTATATAAGTAATGATGTTGACAGAGCCTATGTCCGTGGGTTTAATACGCCTTGGCAAAGCTTCCATGATACGTTGGGGAGTAAGCTTATAATCAATGATCGTCAGCTTTTTGCGTGGTTTCCTTAGTTTTCCGTTTATTACCCATTGAAGTTCTGCAAAGGAGTTGGTTCTTATGATAACAATATCTCTTGGCGTTTTACAGAACGTAATATTCTTAGCTTGCTTTATTTGTTCATCTGCCGAAAAAGTCTGTATGGATTCGATGGCGTAGGGCGGAATAAGTCCCAGTCTTTTTGCCACAATCTCTTTGGCCGAATCCGACCGCATCTCGTCGATGGTGACGTGCAGGAGGGAGTCGGGAAGGGGAGTGCCGTCAATGACGCATAAGGTCTGCGCATGTGTGCTGAGAGTGGTGAGCACAGTCAGGATTATACAAGTCAGGGTTCTTTTCAGGTTCAGTTCCATTATAATCTTTTTGTTCGTCAAGATTATTTATATGCATAAAGCAGGATAGGCTTCTTGCTCTTGTCACAAAGGGCTTCGATTTTCTTCAGCATAGCAGGGCTTGTAGTGAAGCATCCCCACGAAGCATCGGAGAGTGGGAGATAAGATGTGAGATGGTGCATAATACCCACGTATCGGGAACTATGGATGAGGATGTTTCTTCGTCTTGCATTGCTGTTTGATGCATCCAACCCATCAAGAGCAAAACGCAACCCGACAGTAGTGGAATAGCCTTCCTCTGCAATCTTGAAAGCTCCGAGGCTCGAGCATTTGCTCCCCTCTTTGTTTGAGAAACTTGGTTTCCATGCACTATTTCCCTTTCCTTTGCCATGTGCACAGGGACCAGTGTCGAGTACGGACAACGTCTTCAGGTCGATGATAGCCATTCGGTCCTCACCCGATGGGCGCGAAAAGTCTACGAGGATGCAGTAGTCTTCGTTATACCCCTTTTCGTGACAGATCTCCCATACATCTTTGAAATAGCTTTGGAATGAATAGGGTTTTATTTTCCAATAGCCCTTTATGCTAAAGTTGAGGATTAGAAGAGAGAGAAGAAAGAAAAAGAAGAAGCGGCCTCTCTCCCTTATCCGTCCCCCGTAGAGGGGAGTGATATGTCCTTTTGATTGTGTTTTGCTTTTCATTGCTGTATTTTTTTGGCAAGTGACGGTAATCACTCCCCCTCTCTGCAGGAGAGGGGGCGGGGGGGTGAGGCTTGAGTTGGTTGAGACTTTACATCCCCCTTGCCTTCAGCAATCCCTTGGTATCAGGTGCTTTCAGGCCAGTGAAGTCAGAGAAGATAGTCATAAGGTCGCGGGTATTTCCACGTGAGAGAATCTTCTGACGGAAGTCATCACCCACCTTACGTGTCAGTGCACCGTGAGCCTCGAAGTAATCAGCAATGTTTGCGGCTAATACCTCACTCCACAGATAGCTGTAATAACCAGCTGCATATCCACCACCCCAAATATGGTTGAAGTAAGAAGTAGAGTAACGTGGAGGAATCTGATTGTTCAACAGACCCATATCAGCCAGCACCTTCTTCTCGAAGGCTGGTGCCTCTTCGGCTGTCGGAACCTCAGATGGTGAGAGGCAATGCCAAGCTAAATCCACAGAGGTAGCAGCAAGGTTCTCGCCTAATGCGTAAGCTGAAAGGAAGTTGAGCGAACCCAACATCTTCTCACGCAGGGCATCTGGCATCGGTTCGTTGGTCTTGTAATGGCGTGCATAGTGGTTGAACACCTCTGGTATGCTTGCGAACGACTCATTAAACTGTGAAGGCATCTCCACGAAATCACGTGATACTGCAGTACCACTCAACGTGTTATACTTACAATTAGAAAGCATACCGTGCAGGGCGTGTCCGAATTCGTGGAACATCGTCTGAGTCTCATCCCAAGTAAGGAGCGTTGGCTGACCTTCTGGAGCCTTGGCATAGTTACATACGTTGTAGATGAGCGGTTTCTGCTGACGGTCACCACTCTGCTTGAGGAAGGCACTCATCCACGCACCACCACGCTTTGTTGGACGGCGGAAGTAATCACAGTAGAACAGCGCCAACTGCTTACCGTCAGCATCTATCACGTCAAACACCTTCATATCCTTGTGATAAGTAGGAATATCCTTACGCTCGCGGAAGCTAAGTCCGTAGACACGGTGAGCCGCATAGAAGATACCGTTCACGAGTACGGAATCAAGATTGAAGTAAGGCTTCACATCATCATCTGAGAAACTGTACTGATCCTTCTTCATCTTAGCCGAATAATAGAAGCGGTCGTAAGGCTGGAGGCGGAAGTCAGCACCCTCCGTCTTCTGAGCATACTCCTCGATAGCCTTTGTCTGAGCCTCCGACTTAGGTTTGTAAGCCTCAATCATCTGATGCAAGAAGGCATAGACGTTATCCGTATTCTTTGCCATCGTCTTTGATAGCGAGTAAGAAGCATAGTTCTTGTAACCCATTAGCTGAGCCTTCTCCGCACGCAGGCGAGCTATCTTCACGATGACAGGGAAGGTATTGTAAGCACCAGTGCCGTCTGTACGATGAATAGAAGCGTTGTAGACACGCTCACGTAAGCCACGGTTTTCAAGACTTGCAAGGATAGGCTGCTGAGTGGTATTCGTAATCACGATACAGTAAGGTGCCTTACCTCCACGGCTCTCAGCATCTTTCTTACACTGAGCAATATCTGTCTCGCTGAGTCCTGCTAATTCCTTCACGTCGCTGACCCATACTGTTGCCTCATTGGCAGCCTTAGGAAGCATATCGCCAAACTCCTGCTGAAGCTTTGCCAACTCCTTGTTGATTTCCTGCATACGTGCCATCTTCTCTTTTGGAAGCAAGGCACCGGCATGGGTGAAGTCCTTGTAAACCACCTCTAATAACTTCTTGTCTTCGCCCTTGAGCGTCTTGTACTCATGGTCATAGACATACTTGATGCGCTGGAAGAACTTCTGATTAAACTTAACCTCATTCTCAAACTCCGTCATCAGTGGTACGATACTTCCCTGTGCCTTCTCAATCTCAGGTGTCTTGTCAGCAGATACCAGCGCATAGAAGATGTTTGAGATACGTTCCAAGTCCTTTCCGCTCCGCTCGTAAGCCAAGATAGTATTAGCGAAGGTAGGTTTCTGTTTATTGTCCGTAATCTTCTTTATCTCAGCTCTCTGCTCAGCGATAGCCGCTTTGATAGCAGGGAGATAGTCTTCACCCTTGATACGGCTGAAATCAGGGGCGTTGAAAGGTAGCGTACTCTGTTTCATAAGCGAATTGCTGACCGTCTGTGTGGTCTTAGGTCTTGCTTTCTGTGCCTGACCTGTAAGTGCTGTGCAGGCAAGTCCTGCGGCAAGCACAACATTTTTAAGATTCTGTTTCATGTTCATAATATTGTTGGGTGTTGGGTGTTGGGTGTTGGGTGTTGGGTGTTGATGGTGTGTAGATTATAGTAATCATCAACACCTATCAGCTAACACCTCTCACCCCTTACCTATTTTACCGCAAACTTACATAAAAAAAACGAGATTATGAAATTAATGGGGTTGAATGTTGGGTGTTGGGTGATGGGTGATGGGTGTTGATGATGTGTGGGGTTGAATGTTGGGTGATGGGTGTTGGATGTTGGGTGATGAATGTTGAATGTTGATGATATGAGAGATTGAATGTTGGGTGATGATGATGTGTGGATTTACAATGAACTTTATAGAAATCATTAACACCCACCACTCAACACCCACTACTCCCCATCCACCACTCCTCAAAATATATTGACAAAATATGCAAAGTAAACGTGGGGGATGGGTGAAAAAACGAGTTGTTTAAGAGCCTTCGTAAGTTATTTGTTATCAAATAGTTGTAAAGATGGGTTCCAATAGGTGCTTTGTAAGGGTTCAAAAGGGCGTTACTAAGGGGCTTAAAGGGCATCTTTTGCAAGTCAAAAGGGCGTTGTTTGTAAGCTGTTTGGTGGTCTTTATAAACTCAAAATGTGAAAAATTAGGACAAAAAGCGTCTTCAAACGTTAGAGGGTGATAAGCTTTGCCACTTGCGTTAAGAGCTTAGAAAGGTAAAACAGAGCAACTTACGTTTCTTGTTGCAAACTTAGCGTTGTCCTGTATGTCTTATTATATAATAGCATTAGTTTATTATTGATGTTTCGAGAGAACTAAAGTAATTTGAAAATAACCATATCATTCAAAAAAGAGTTAAGCCAATAACCTCTAATATCGTAGCTTAAGTTGTACGACATAAAGGTTGTTGGCTTAACTCTTTCTATATTCTCAATTATAAAGCTTACTCGAATGGCTGAATAATCATACCATTAGAAGGAGAATTGTCTTGTAAAGCAGCAAGACCCTTATTAATTGTTAGGGCATAGCTACCCGTTTGATTTGAAGGTACAGCACTTGATGTCCAGTAATAACCTGTGACACCAGCAGATTGGAACTTATAGTTATTATTACCAGTGCTATAATAGCCTAAGAAAGGAAGGTAGAAATATTGGTTCATCTCTGTGATAACAGGGAGTTGCTGCGAAGCCGCTTTTGCAACTCTCGTATAAGTGTCACGCAAATCAGTCGAAGCGTTATCTGGATGATGACTGTCAGTGAATCCAGCAATATTTGCTTTCTTCTTAAACCACATACCACCCTTATAGAGATAGCCCATTGTTGACCAAAGCTCATCAGCATCATAATGCGGATCACCCTTCAGCACATACCATGCCATCTCATTGGCATTAGGGAGAGCTGCAAAATGAGCGGTTGTAGCATCAAAACGTCCTGTTGCTGTACGAGGGCGATTATAACTATCGCTTCCAGGTAGTGGATAATTTTGACTACTTGTAGTCAAGAATTTCGTTGGTTGCCATGGGTCAGCACTGTTCCATTCATGTCCATCCCAGAAGTTCTTCTTTGCATCCCAGAGATAATAGTTTGTACCGCCAAAGTCGTTGATATTAAGATTTGCAGTAATGTCATGTATTGAACCCGGAACAAAAGTAAGTGTAACATACTTGGTTACAGTACCATCAATAGAGCCTTTAGGATTATCTGTTGTGTTACGGAGCCAATAACGAATACGAAGGTTGTGTGTTCCTGGAGCAATCACTGCGTAAGATGCGTTCTTACTCATGTCAGCAGCAGTATTGTCAATATCAAAACCACTTCCAGTTGTAAGTGTGATGGTCTTTGAACCGCCAGAAGCAAGTGAGAGTGTACCGTCTGTTGCAATGTTGTAAACACCAGCAATGTTATCCTCTGATGATATTTCAATCTTTATAATCTTACTACGATTCACGTAAGCATTACTTGAACGAGGGATAAGACAGATGTAAGAAGCCTTATGTTCAAGGGTAAATTTATAATCATTACCCATCTTTGTAGCGGTTGCAATACCACAGTCACCCGACTCACCAGCGTGGTCGAAGTTGTTTGGAGCAGACTGTGTTTGTTTGTTCTTAATCTCCACTTGTGGCTGTGAACCTTTCAAAGCCTTGTTCGTATAAACTACATCATGGGTCGTTCCGGTATATCTACCAGCAAGTTTAAATAATGCATTCGACTTCTTTGATGCAATAGGGAATGTAGCTGTAGCACTCTGGCGCCACTGCCCAGAATTATCTTTCACGAGAATGTTATCAGTTTCTTTCCAGATAACAGAAGCACCGCCCCCCTTCGTGTGGTCGTAAATAATTGTACGCGTTGCAGCACTCTCTTGAGAAATACCACTGAATGTTATAGAATCCTCAACATTGCTACGTGTTTCCTGTGAGCCTTGCAATATATCTTCATTTGAGCAACTGGTAATTAATGCAGCACCTGTCAATGCGCAACCTACCCATGATAATATCAAACGTATAGTTTTAATCTTCATATCTCTATTTATTTCTTACTCGTTAAGTGTGGTTAATCTTATATGTAAATAACTTATTCACTCCAATTATTACTTACACCCACTACATCTTCATCTTCCCAGAAAGGTGATTGTTTTGCATCGCCAGCACCTTGACCAGGGTTAATACGACCAGCGTTACCACTGGCGCTTTGCAAAATTGATTCTATATTTGTATTCAACAAATTACATTCTGGCTTAACGTACAGACTACGTTCTGATTTTTCCTTCTTGTTCATCTAATTTGAATGGCTTAATTTTCTACTATTATCCTACTACGAGTTACCAATCTTATATGCTTAAATGCACCTCTGATTATGATACGGTCGTGGCTATTACGCCACATCATATATCGCCGTAGTTTTAGTTTTTGGGTTAATTTGTGTGCAAAGTTAAGAAAAATAGTTGAAAGCAACAAGCATGATAATGGAATTAATACAAGGGAAGAGTAAAAATAACTTTTTACTAATATCTGATAGGTTGACAATTACCTACGCTGAATAATCACGTAAATGATAACGGGGGCGCCGATGAGTGGGGTGACAGCATTAAGTGGGATTATACCTGACTCGCCAGGAAGATAACAAATAAAGTTGCAAAGTAAAGCGATTACAGCACCGCTCAACACTGTTCCTGGAAGAAGTATCTGATGATTCTCAGTACGGAATAAGAGGCGTGCTATATGTGGAATAGCTAACCCGATAAATGAAATAGGACCACAGAAAGCGGTTGTGATGGCTGTTAGCAGACCTACGACTACTAATAGTATATTGCGAATCTGGCGTGTGCTAATTCCTAAACTCTCTGCATATTGTGGTCCTAAGAGTAGGATGTTCAGTGGCTTTACCAATAAAAAAGAAGCTATAATACCTATTAAACAGAGAATAGAAAAAAGAGGGATATGATTCATTGATACAGCTCCAAAATTACCCATTCCCCATACCATATAGCTTTTCACGCCTTCTTCCGATGCAAAGAAATTCAAAAGAGAAACAGCGGAAGAAGAAACATATCCCACCATGATACCCACTATCAGTAATAAAACACTGTTGCGTACTAAAGTGGAAAGGAACAAGATGAGTGCTGTTACAGCGATTGCTCCAGCGAAAGCTGCGGTAAGAATGGCAAGAAAGCCTGAAACAGTAAAGATAGAAGTAGAGACAGTCCCACCCAACAATAGCATCACCAAGGCAACACCTAAGCCTGCACCAGAACTGATACCAAATACATCTGGACCTGCTAAAGGATTGCGAAAGGCTGTTTGAAGCATTAAACCACAAACTGACAACGATGCTCCACAAAGTATGGCAGTGAGTGTTTGAGGGAGTCGGTTCTCTAAAATAATATATTCCCAGCTTTCTTTTCCTGTAAAACGACCACACAGAATATCTAATACATCAGCAAAGGGTATCTGAACAGAACCAGTTGTAAGGTTCAGTCCAAATAGAAGTAGGATACTTGTTGCTAAGCATATAAAAAGAAGAATATTCCGTTTCATTATCTTATCGTTTCGGTTCTATCAATCTTCTAACTTCTGATAGTAACGCAGTGGGACAATCTTCAAGTCGGGATGGAAAAGTTGAATCAAGTCTGAGAGCAACCAATCGGGACGCCAACTGACCTCCTCAAAGTAGGGTTTATTATCTACCTTACAGCCATATATTTCCTTTGTTTGATAAGGTTTTAGCTTTGCGTAACCTTGATATTCTGACAATAAAACTCGGCGATTGAAATTACCATTATAATTTAATATCCAAAAATCACTTTGTGCGAACTTATCCAAGATTGTTTCAAAAGGCATTGCAAGACTTCCACTATGCTTATCATTTGAATAAGCATAGCGTCCATGTGCATCTTTATATAGTAAACCCACACTGCTCTCGCCACCCGGTAGATACCACACAGCACCCACTTTTCTGTCAGGTAAGACACTACGAGTAACCTTACTTTGACTTGCCTTTTGGCTTAAAGACTTATAGTTTTGTTTAACAACAGCAAATAAAGAGTCGGCTTCATGCTCCCGTCCAAAGAGAATACCATAAAACTTCATCCATTCAGCACGCCCTAAAGCAGAACGCTCCATGTAGTCGGCACATTCAATGATGGGTACTCCTATCTGTTCTAAACGACCATAACCACCATTGTTTTCAAAGGGAGAAAGTAGTATTGCATCTGCGTTTAGATCTATAATTCGCTCTACATCAGGCTTCATTGCATCACCACAGTCTACAATGCCGCCCTTTATTCTTGCGCGTTTCTGAATATCTGGGATAATCATATACTTCAAATCGGCAACACCAGCAATCGCTTTCTGTGCATGAAGCATCTCAACAAGGTTTGCATGGGCTGTCGTGAAGATAACACTCTTGCGAAGGGGAATGACCACTTTTGTTCCGTCGTCAGGAACGTTTACATCCTTTCCGCGTTCAACAAGGTAGTAAGTATGTAGAACGGTTCCCGCTTTCCAAGGATTCAACAAACGTACAACCACATAATCTTTCGTACGTTCGATTGTAATATTTCGAGCATACTGTAGTTCTGTTTTCTCTCCTTTCTCGCTTTTATCAGCCACTTGCTTTTGATGATTACCACACGATAAAAACAATAAAACGGAGAGGGTAAATACTAATAATTGCCGCATAAACAAAGATTTATCATGCAAAAATACAAAAAAAGAAAGATTCTTTTGCTTGATAAGAATATTTTTTATACTTTAGCCCGCAAATCTATTAATCAACAATCTAAATTTATTAAACTAAACAACTAACACCATGGCAGAAGAAAAGACTAACGAACTTGGTAATCACATTGAGATGAAAAAAGTTTGGGAACTTTTAGCCATCCTCGTGGTTACAGCCATTATTTGGAATCTTCCCACAAGCAGTTTTGGCATTAATGGGTTGACCGTAGTACAGCAACGTATTATTGCAATCTTTGTGTTTGCCACCTTATCGTGGCTAACAGAGTGCATCCCTGCATGGGCAACGTCGCTGAGTATTATGTCTATCATGTGCGTCACTGTATCCAAAAACGCTTTTGGAGTCTTCAAAGGTGACGGGATAGGTGAGTTACTTGACTCAAAGGAAATCATGGCATCCTTTGCTGACCCTATCATCATGCTCTTCCTTGCAGGCTTTATCTTAGCGATAGCTGCATCGAAGTCGGGACTTGATACGCTCTTGGCACGTAATCTTATTAAGCCTTTTGGTAATAAGAGTGAGAATGTTCTTTTGGGATTTCTGCTTATTACAGGACTCTTCTCAATGTTCATCTCAAATACTGCAACAGCGGCATTGATGCTTACTTTCCTTACTCCAGTCTTTGCTGCGCTACCTGCTAATGGTAAGGGACGTATTGCCTTGACAATGTCTATTCCTATTGCAGCCAACCTCGGTGGTATGGGAACACCGATTGGAACACCTCCGAACCTTATTGCTCTTAAATATCTCAATGACCCAGCTGGTCTTAATATGAATATTGACTTCATGCACTGGATGGCTTTCATGGCACCGCTTGTGATCGTTCTGCTTTTGTTGTCATGGAGAATTATTCTTTACTTCTTCCCATTCACACAGAAGACTATTCATCTGAAGATTGATGGTGAGGTACACCGTGGATGGCGTATGTGGGTTGTTATCATAACCTTTATTGTAACAATCCTTCTATGGGTAATTCCAAAGGATGTCACAGGTATTGACACTAACACCGTTTCAATGATTCCAATGGCAATCTTCGCTATCACTGGTGTTATCACTGCAAAGGATATGCAGGAGATTAACTGGAGTGTCATCTGGATGGTTGCTGGAGGTTTTGCTATTGGCTTGGGAATGAACGGTTCAGGCTTGGCAGATGCTGCTATCGAGAGTATTCCATTCGGCAATTGGAGTCCTATCGTTATCCTTGCTATCTCTGGTTTGATTTGTTATTTCCTCTCTAACTTTATTTCAAACACAGCAACAGCTGCTCTGTTAGTACCTATCCTCGCTGTAGTATGTCGTGGTATGGGTGACAAACTCGGTGGTATTGGCGGTACAAGCACTGTTCTCATCGGTATTGCCATTGCTGCTTCTACTGCTATGTGTCTCCCTATCTCTACGCCACCGAATGCTATTGCTTACTCAACAGGACTTGTGAAGCAGAATGATATGCTTAAGGTGGGTCTGACCAGCGGTCTTGTTTCCCTTATCTTGGGTTACATCTTACTTTATTTCATTGGTCAGATACACTTCCTTTGATAAGGTCTTCGCTCCCTATAATCATATTTATATCAGAATATTATGAGCAAGTTGTTTAATTACTTAGCACTACTCTTGATGGTATTACCTTTCGCGAGTTGCCAAGAAAAGAAGGCGGAGGCAAATGTTCCGAAGTGGATTCTTTCTATGGTAAGTGATAGTAAGAATACAAGTGCTGAGACTGACTTCTCAAATATATTGTCTGACAAGAGCGTTCCTTACATTGGTTATATTGGAACGGACTATCAGAAGTTCTCGATAGACATTCAAAAAGTACAACGAATAGATGATAATCAATATGATGTCAGCGGTATTACCATTGTCAAGAACAATCGTTGTAACTTCCGTGGAACCATTGATATTGTTGAGAATAGGGAATTTACGCATCCCACGTATGGTGTGGACGACTCTATGAAGGGTCAGTTCAGGCGTCGTGGGTGTAGTATTGCGAAATATAATTTAGAAGAAGAAGCCAGCCAAACGGGAAGCGGTGTCTTCACTGGTTATCTGCTGTTCTATTGGTACGAAACCAATGATGGTAAGTTCGTTTATGACGACATTGATAGCCATTCGGACTCTTATTGCAACAATCAGTATGCAGGAACATGGAAAAGTAACAAGACTAAAAAGTCTAAACCATGTGCATGGGGGCAATACCGAGTGCCGAACAGCGGAGACCTTGACGTAGGAGCAGGGGAGTTCTCTGTCAACCCTAAGTATGCTAAGAATGGCTGGGGAAAGTAGTAACGGATAAGTTTGCAAGACGGAATTTTATTCGCTTGAGCTCTGCTACAACCAATAAAACTTGTCTGACGACGTCACAAAAAGATAAGACGTCTATCTGTAGATATCCTATCAAAAGGGGGTACACGCGCTGTGTACCCCTTTTTCATTTCTCAGATACACGTTATTTGCAGGCTAATTCTTTGTTTTCAGAAAATAAATACGTATGTTTGCAGCAGTTTTCTATAACATTTAGTAAATCCAAGAACATGATAATAGCAGATTTAAGCGCATGCCATCGCTACTTTGGACTACATCCAAGAATGAAGGAAATGCTGGAGTATATCCTCCAACATGATTTCAGCCAACAAGAAGCAGGACGCATAACCCTCGATGCTGACGACCTCTTCATCAATTTAGACGAGGTAGAACTGAAGTGTAAAGAAGCGCAACGATTAGAGTTCCACAAGAACTATATTGATATTCAAGTACCCTTATTGCAGGATGAGACAATGGGCTGGACAGCTTTATCTGACTTAGATGAGCCTGATATTGCCTATAATCCTGAGCGAGATTGTGGCTTTTATACACAAGGTGCAAAGGAATACTTCCGTGTTAAGCCAGGGCAATTCACGATCTTCTTCCCAGAGGATGCCCATGCACCCATCATTGGAAATGGGAAACAAAGGAAGTTAGTGGGGAAGATTAGGATATAAGAAGAGCCTCCCCCGACCCCTCCGAAGGGAGGGGAGTTCAAAAGGATGTACGCTGCGCACATGTGGTGCTAAGCCCCAGCACATTTGGTGCGAATGCTCAGCACACTTGGTGTGGATGGTTAACCACATTATAATATGTTATTAACGTAAGAGCGAATTGACGTTTGGAAGTGTTTATATTACCAATAAAAACAATTGACCTACAACTAAAGTGCGAAGATTCACTTACTTTAGTTGTAGGTCAATTACTTTTATATAAATGGGTTACGAGCTAATGTCTTACATCTATAACCTACCTATTTGATTTTTAAAAACAAGGAATGAAATCTTAATAGCCTATACCAAGCCTTGTCCTATTTGCCTCCCCTCCTTTCGGAGGGGTCGGGGGAGGCTTTTTTTCATTAGAAATGTACTCTAAAATCTACACCCATTTGGAATGGATTACCCATCTGAGCAAAGGTGTAGCGTGTACCAGTAGCAGCACTCTGAACAGCAAAACTGTTGTATTTTGTATCTGTCAGATTACGTACCCAAAGGTTTACATGCAGCGGACCGAAGTCTGCATCGGCATGAGCACCTAAGACAGCATAGAAGTTCTGACCGATAGAGTTCTGTTCATCCCAGTAGGTTTTACCCTGCGCAGAGAGGTTGAGTCCCACAGTGACACTGCGCAAATGAAAACGATTTGATGGGTCGAGCAAGGCTGCTGGGTCGACGTCTATACGGTAATCAGCATTGGCACTCAGTGTATGCTGTGGCATGAAAGGAACACGCTTATCCTTATAATCAACTGTTCCTACTCCTGCGATAGAGTCCTTATACTCATCAAACTGAGCACTTGTAAAGCCATAGCTAAGACCATAAGTCAGTTTGTTGTCCAAGGCTACACCACGAAGTGTTGCCTCCAAACCACAAGAATGACTGCGACCAGCATTTGTCATCACACGTCCGAAACCATAGTTGCCAGCCATTACAGAGAGTTGCTGATTGCGAATCTGCATATAATAAGCAGCGAGGTCAAGATGAAGTTGGTTGTTTAAGAGATTGAGATGCGCTCCCACCTCATAGTTCCAGCTTGTCTCTGGCTTATATTCGATTGTCTTTGCAATGCGCTCATAGTAAGCCTCATCATGTGCAATATCCACATCAGCACGTGCCTTATTGGCAGCTTGTGAGGTCTCAGTCTGCAAAACATCAGAGAACATTTCGAAGTTATAACCGCCTGCACGATAGCCCTTTGACCATGTTGCATAGACATTACTACCGTCTTGAAGACGATAAGTCAAACCAAGTTTTGGAAGGAACTGTTTGAAATTATCATGCTCACTATGCTTCAATGCTGAAGTGATAACTGGATTAATGGTTATGCCCATCACACTTTCCTGCAATGCTACACGTGCAGATGTCTCATAGTCAATGCTTACGCGCGAATAATCATAGCGCAAACCCAAGGTTGCCGTCAAGCGATCAGAAAGTTCAATATTACTCTCATGGTAAACACCTAAGTTGAGAGTTGGCGTACGGAAGACACCCGGAACAGGGTCCATTGTCATATTTATATTGACACCACCTGCCGCTGCAATAGCTGCAGCCGTGCTTACACGTGCCGTTTTGTTGGCAAGCTCCTCTGACATTCCACCTGCAATCAATCTTTGTGCCATACCCCTTGCCATCGCATTGAGCATACCGTTATAAGCATAGTCGGTAATCTTCTTAGACAGGTAGCTGTTCATGTCTTGGTCGAAATAAACAGGAGCCGTCGTCTTCAACCACTGATAAGAACCAAAAGCACCGAAGGTCCAATGCCACTTGCTATTATTACGGCTCTTGATAGAAAGTTCCTCTGTCACCGTATTCCCTAATTGACGCTGTGTAAGGTGCATGAAGTCCTGCGGACGATAGTCTATATCCATGAGCATATAGTCACGGAGGAACTGCCAAGAAGTCATCGAGTTGATATCAAATCCGTTTCCTGCATATTTAATACCCAGCCCTGTACTGATGATATTACGGCGGTAATTGCCTTGACGATTTTGGTTAGGCGATTGCGTACCAGCCTTCAATCCATAAAGCGGTGAAGTGATTGTGGCAGAAGATAGTTCGTCTTCCGTCACCACCTGACCATATGGAAAGCCATTCTGACGAGTATATTGATAGTCAGCAATGAAGTCAAAGTTAAGTCTGTCTGTTGGACGCCAAAGGAAACGGCCCTTACCACCAAACTCATTGATAAGGTCGGCATGTGAGCCATCATATTGATTACGGAAGAATCCATTTTGTCCTCCATAGAAGCCAGCTACCGAGAATGCCATCTTATCATTCAGTTTCTCATAATGACTTGCCTCAATCTGACGATGCAGTTTTGTACCAATCGAGAGTTTTACATCTGTCCCTTGATATTGGAAAGGGTTACGACTATAGAGTCGAATCAGTCCACCTTCGGTATTCATACCATAAAGTGTACCCTGCGGACCATGTAGAACGTCGATGCGGTCGATATCGTATGTGTGGAAATTAAACGCACTCTTGCTTAAGATTGGCATACCATCTACATAAATACCCACGGCTGGTGAGTAGACACGTGAGCCGATACCGCGCATATATATAGAAGATGTGTAACGGCTTCCGTACTCAGGCATAGAGAATGATGGGACAAACACAGAGAGATTACGAACATCCTGCACATTGAGGCTACGAATCAAATCACCATTGAAAGAAGTGCTGCTCAATGGTTGCTGGCGCAGACGGAAAGCCTCCTTTGGTTGGTCTATGACGACAACTTCGTCAATATCATAGACGCGGGAAGTATCTCCGCTTTCGATAATGTTGTTAGCTTGCATTCCTATAGGCAAAGATGTCGCCATTAAAAGGGCAATACTAAGTTTAGACTTAATCATATAATCTTATTTCTAATGTTTTTATAAATCGTTAATGATGACAAAGGTAAGCATAAAAAACATAATAAACAATCCTAATTTATTAGGAATATTACAAATATTCTGTTGGGATACAGCCACATAAGTGGGACTGGATAAGAAGTAAGAAAGGGCTTATTCTATCAGCTACCTCATATGAATATGTCAGGATTTTATCATTATGTAAAAATCAATACATGATGAATTGGACTCAAAGAGATGCCCTTTAGGCTTCTAAAAGACGCTCTATTGAAGTCTTACTAACGCCCTTTTGAAGTCTAATTAGGCACCTTTTACTTTGCAGTTTTGTAACTATCTGATTGCTTGCCACTTATAATGGAAATAAAAATAGCCGTTTTTACCCTAAGAATAAGGTAAAAACGGCTATCGAAATGTAAATAAAATTCTAAACTAATGGAGGTCTATTTCTGATGTAAAGTCTGTTCACAGTTCTATCTAATGCGTACTTTTTATTACTCATTCACAGCTCCACAGTGTGGACATCTTCCTTTTCTATGCAGGCGTACACCACAGTTTCCGCAATAATAAGTCTCACTGCTCTTGCGTAGATAGATGCGGAAGGCATAATAGATATAGGCAATGAGAAGTGGATAGCCTATATAATATAAGGTGAGTACAGAAAAAACGATATAATTGACGGCACATACCGCACCTAAACCGCTAAGATAGAGTAGGGCTTCTCCCGACTTTAGGAGTCTTCGTACATCGTCAATCGTAGCAATACCGATGATGAGCATAGCCCAGACAAGAACTAAGAAGATATTGAGTAATATGGGTTGGGAGAAGGGATTAAGGGAGGGGTGGAAGTAGAACTCACGCCATGTTTCGGGCGCAAAGAGCTGAATGCTTGCATAGAAGGCTGCAGAAAGCGCCACGATGACGGCTAACAGCGTGGGATAGAACGAACTAATATCATTAAAGTGTACGATGTGTGCGTTCTTCTTCAATATCTTACGTGCCAAATAACCTACAGCCATGATTGAGATAACAATCAAAAAAATGAGTAAGTGAATGTTCGAGAACGTAGAGATAAACTGTGAAATCGGGTCTGCTGGGTCTACTTGTTTTAACAGACGAGACTCATGAATCCAGCCAAAGGCATAGTCTTCCGTTGCAATCTGCACCCAAACAGAATCCTGCTTATCAATGGGAAGAATACGAATATCAGCCACAACAACTTCCTTTCCATTCTTCACAGCAAAGGAATCTGTTTCCATCTTGTTTACAGCCTCTTCTGGTTGTTGACGAAGAAGCATCAATGAATCTGCCGTTACAATAAAGTTAAACCCTTGCGAATAATGGTGTTTTACACGAAAAGCTAAGGAGTCTACCTTACTTCTTGTGCCACTCCATTCTATGTCATCACTATCTTTATCCTTCAAAATGGAGTCGCCTTCTGCTTCTATTCGTCGAGATATCTGTGCCTCTTGAATACTATCTGGCAAGCGGAAAGACGAAGGAGTCTTCTTATGGTAACAACCTGTAAATAAGAAGCTAAGTAGTAAAAGGAGGATTCCTCCCACGATACCACAGCGTAGACCAGCACAGCTGTTAGCTTTCTTTGTTATTGAAGTCTGCGCAAGTCCTTGGCCCTTGGGATTCCATTTATTCGTAATCATGATGATAAACTATGGGTTATGAATTTCAATTACGTAGCGTTGCACACATTCATCTGACAGTTCTTACAGTCGAATTCTAAGCGGAAACGACGCTTATCAGGGAGTTCGAGGAAGAGCGGTTCACGCCAAGTAGGTTTCTGTCCACCACGTTTAACACAATAGCCGAGCGAATAACGAATGCAATGACGGCACTGCATCAACAAGTGAGAAACCGCTTCTTTATCTCCCTTGATAGAGAATGCCTTGTTTGATGAGTCAGAACCATTGGTGGCACCTGTAGGATATTGAATCTCAAAAGCAGGTTCTGCTTTGGTTAATCCCTGCTGTTCATAGAACTTGCGCGCAGCATCATTAGAGATGTTATACAGATAAGGTAACTGCTGATATTGGGCTGGATTCACCATCGAAATATGTGGTTTATGGTCAGACACCTTATTCACTGACTTCCGATGAATCGTCACACGCTGCATATTCAGTATCTGCTTATCAAGTTCCTCTACCACCATACGGCGAAGTTCAGCAAGCAGACTGCTTGGGATGAAGTACTTATCAGCCCCGTCAACTATCTCTACCTCAGAACATTCATATACCGTATTGCCCAACTTAGTGAGCTGACGTATAATGTTATCACGTTGAGGCTTTTGGGCAAGTTGGAGACCTCCCCCGACCCCTCCAAGGGGAGGGGAGAGCCTAACGGGATGCTCGTTGGATATTCGTTGGTGAAAATTATAAGTGGATGAAGAATTTTGTGGACAATCATTAGATGCCGATTCATGTGAGATATGGTTAATCCTATCATCTATCACCTCTGCTTTAGCCCATATTGTCCCACGACTATCCGTTAAGCACTCCCCTCCTTTGGAGGGGTTGGGGGAGGTTTCAGGGGAGGTCCCAAACCACATCTTAATCGCAATCTTACGTTCAGCAGTCTTACCACTCAACTCCTTATCAAATGCTTGGTCCTGATTACGATACAGTCCCATACCCGGCTTTAAGCCTCTTGGCATCTTAAAAGGATAGAGCCTATTACCAACAGCACGGTTCACGCGGAATCCTTCCAAGCGTGTCGACTGGCTGTCGGCGTCACGTGAGAGGAAACATAATCCGTCACCATTCGCAAAGTTTGCAGTACTTGATACGTTAAAACTATCTCGTCTTATCTCCTTTACACGACCAACAAACTCGCCCAATGCCTTTGGGGTATCGGGTGAGAAGATATCTGCCTGTCTACCCTTGAGGAAGTAATTCGTATAACCACGGTTGAAAGTCTTCTTCAAATCGGGTGTAAACGAATAGCGCACACGTCCCAAAGAAGTACGACGGAACTCGCCTGGATGCTTGCTGATAATCTCATCAATGCGCTTACTATAAGCCGAAACGACATTCTTCACATAGTTGATATCCTTCAGTCTTCCCTCTATCTTAAAGGCACATGCCCCTGAACGCATCAGTGTTTCAAGGTTATCTATCTGACTCATATCCTTCAATGAGAGAAGATGGCGCTGATGTTCGATGGTCTTTCCGTCTGAATCTTTCAAATCAAACGCCAATCGACAGAACTGTGCACATGCACCACGATTGGCTGATCGACCGAAACTATACTGGGAAACATAACACACACCACTATAACTTACGCACAATGCACCGTGTACGAAGGCTTCCAACTCAAGCTCTGGCAGACGCTTATGGATGTCATTTATCTCTTCAGCAGACAGTTCGCGAGCAAGTACGACACGGTCAAAACCCTGCTGACTCAGCCATTGAGCCTTCTCCCATGTGCGTGTATCACATTGTGTACTGGCGTGGAGAGCTACCGTATCAGGCACTATCTCCCTTACCTTACTCATCAAACCCATATCCTGCAGGAGGAAGGCATCTACACCAACGTCCACCAATTCACGTACCAAAGCAAGTGTCTCTTCGAACTCATCGTTATAGATAATCGTATTGATAGTCACGTGAACCGTGGCACCATAGCGGTGAGCATACTCGCATAGTTTGCCGATATCCTCCACACTATTGCCTGCAGACTGACGTGCTCCGAATCGGGAAGCACCGATATATACGGCATCTGCTCCGTGTTCAATAGCTGCCATTCCACATTCAAGGTTCTTGGCTGGAGCAAGGAGTTCGATTGTGATGGGTGTTGGGTGTTGAGTGTTGGGTGTTGATGATTGCATATTGTTGGGTGATGGGTGTTAATTGTTGGGTGATGATGAAGTGTTTATAGGATGGTGAGTGATGAGTGTTAATTGTTGGGTGATGATGATTACATTTTGTTTGAGTGATAGAAGCTAAGCAAAACAAAACAACCATTCATCACCACCTATCATTTACCACCTAACACCCAACTCACCCAATTCATAAACAGTAAATTAGCGTGTGAACGCCAAGTAACCAGTGGACCTTTATCTGGATTATCCTCACGGTAATAATACTTTGGCACTTCAACATCGTCACGCTTACCAAGGTCACGACGATACTCTGTGTCAAGTGTATCGGGAGCATACTCTAAATGGCCTGTTATAAAGAACTCACGTCTACTGCGTGACCTTACGATAGACACTCCACTCTCCTCCGATTCAGCAATAACTTCAAGGTCGTCAACCCGCTCAATGTCCTCACGCCTTACCTCTGTATGACGGCTCTGAGGCATACGGAAGACATCATCAAAGCCACGGAAGAGAGACTGTTCGGGTTTTAAAGGAATCGTAGGGAAGATGCCAAACATCTTCTTAGGTAAAGGATATTTGGGAATATCATAGAAATGATAGAGTCCTGCCTGTGCCGCCCAACAGATGTAAAGCGTTGAATGCACATTCTCACGTGCCCAATTGAATACTCCTTGCAGTTCTGTCCAATAGTCCACCTCCTCGAAAGGTATTCCCTCGACAGGAGCACCGGTGACTATCATTCCGTCAATCTTCTCCTTGCTAAGTTCCTCAAGTGTATGATAGAAACGGTCCATGTGTTCTGCAGGAGTATGCTTAGAAGCATGACTTTTGAGCTTCATAAAGTTGATATCCAACAATAGTGGACTATTAGAAAGAATACGTATGAAATCAGTTTCTGTCGTAGCCTTGAATGGCATAAGATTGAGTATGACAATGCGGAGTGGACGCTTATCATCCTCTTTAGCAAGCACATCTTCTATGTTGATATTCTCACGCTTCAGTATATCAATAGCGGGAAGTCCGTCGGGCAATCTTAATGGCATATCCTGTTTCCTTTATCTTTATAGGGTCATACAAGCATACGATCCTTCTTTTTCTCTCCTTTAAATAAGTTACAAAGATAGTAATTAATAACAGATTCTACAAGTCTTACCTATATAAAAGTATGAATAGAAATAGGATAAAGCGCACACATATCCTAACCGACACGATAACCCTATAGCAAAACAAACACAAAAGACTCACTCTAAGCATTCCTATCAGTATTGAAACTGACAGAAATGCTTAGCCGTGAGCCTTTAATTTTATAGATTTAGTGGTATGGGCAATATTGAAGGTAGGTGTAATGATTAGTAGAAAGTCAAGCCCTCAACACCCAACATTCATCACCCAACACCCATCATTTACCAAAGCTTCAGACGCTCATTCTCTGGGATAAAGAGCTTATCACCCTCCTTCACACCAAATGCCTTATACCACGCATTGATATGAGGCAGAGCACCATTCACACGCCACTCGCCAAGAGAGTGAGGATCACTCTTCACACGACTACGGATTTCAGCCTCGGTGATATTGTTTGCCCATACGCCTGCATAAGCGATGAAGAAACGCTGTTCTGGAGTAAAGCCCATAATGACCTTGCCCTTCTTTGCCTCTGGTGTCTTCATGAAAGCATTGAAAGCTACCTCAAGACCACCGTGGTCAGCAAGGTTCTCACCTAATGTGAGCTTACCATTTGCATTGAGATCAGGCAATACCTTGATAGCACTGAAGAAGTCAGCATACTTACCCGTACGTGCCTCGAAGTTCTTACCATCCTCTTCTGTCCACCAGTCTGTCATATTACCATCCTTGTCATAATGGCGTCCCTGATCGTCGAATCCGTGTGTCATCTCGTGACCGATTACCACACCGATGGCACCATAGTTAAAGGCATCATCAGCCTTAGGGTCGAAGAATGGATACTGAAGGATACCTGCAGGGAAGCAGATTTCATTTGTCGTAGGATTATAATAAGCATTCACAGTCTGAGGAGTCATCAGCCACTTATCCTTGTCTACTGGCTTACCAGCCTTTTCTTTGATAGCATCCTCTGCCCAGAACTTCTGGCAGGTCTGCACGTTCTCATAATATGACTTTGAAGGATCAATAGTAAGCTGGCTCAAATCCTTCCACTTGTTAGGATAACCCACCTTTACATAGAAAGTAGAGAGTTTCTCAAGTGCAGCCTTCTTAGTAGCCTCGCTCATCCAGTCCTGAGCCTTGATACGTTCAGCAAGACTCACCTCAAGGTTCTTGATGAGATCTTCCATACGCTTCTTGCTTGTGGCTGGGAAGTAACGCTCACAATAGATTCGTCCGAGCGCCTCACCCATCTGCTTCTCCACCTGCTGTGTGGCACGCTTCCAACGAGGATAGTCCTCCTTTGTACCACGCATCGTCTTACTGAAGAAGTTGAAGTATTCCGCACGCACATCATCACTCAGATAGTTAGCTGAAGCAAGGATTGCGCTCCACTCCATACGCGCACGAAGTTCCTCAGCAGTCTCTGTAGATGTCAGTTTGTCAACACCTGCAAGGAAGGCTGGCTGACATACAACCATTGTCTGGATATACTCGCTCTTAATACCTTCAGCGTTTGCCAACTGTTCAAGTGGGATATTAGGATACTTCTCCTTAAACTCAGCGAGCGTCATCTTATTGTAGTTAGCCTCCACGTCACGCAATTCCGTACGGCTCTTTGATATCAAAGCCAACATTGTCTCATAACGCATCACTGCATCACGCTTAGCCTCTGCCTGAGCATCAGAGAATCCGTAGAGGCGGAACATATTAGCAATGAACTGGCGGAAGGCATTACGGATGTCTGTCGTAGCCTTATCATTATCAAGATAGTACTCCTTTTGTCCGAGGCTCAGTCCGTCCTGATAGATAAGGAGGATGTTCATCTTCGCATTCTTCTCATCAGCCTCAAAAGAATAGCCCATTGGCACACCATAGCCGAAGCTTGCATACTTCAGCTGAAGGGCACGAAGGTCAGACAGACTCTTTGCATTCTCCATCTCGTTGAGCAGAGGCTTAACAGGACTCACGCCTTCCTTGTTACGGCGCACTGAGTCCATAGCGAGCTTATAGAAGTCGCCTAACTTTCTCTCTGTTGAGCCTTCCTTACCCTGCTTCTTTAGCAAATCAGTGAGGATTGTGTTGATACGCTTGTTGTTGTTCTCCTGTAGCTGGTCGAAAGATCCGAAGCGTGAAAAAGCACCAGGGAGTGGATTGAGTTTCTGCCATCCACCTGTGGCAAACGTGAAGAAATCGTCAGCCGGACGTACCGACTTGTCGAGGTTCTCTGCCTTGATACCTGCCTGACCCTGTGCCATAGCGGTAAAGGGAGCAGATGCAAGGAGCATCATTGGTAAAAGTTTTTTGATACGCATAGTAAAAAATATTTGGTTTAATTCAGAATTCAGAAATCACAATTCATAATTATGATTACCGATGTAGGCAATGTCCAATGTTCAATGTTCAAAGTTCAAAGTTCAAAGTTCAAAGTCTCCAACTCTTCCGACAGTATGAGCCATCGTTCGTTTTCCTCATCGAGTTCACGCTGAAGGTTGGTGTATTCTGTTACGAGTTCCATATTTGAGGCATTCTCGGGAGCCATCAGGAGTTCATCGAGTTCGCCCTTACGTGCTTCCAACTTCGCTATCTTAGCTTCAGACTCGTCCACTGCACGCTGAGCCTTACGAATCTTCTTCTGTTGCTCTTTGCGTTCAGCGTAGGACAAAGCCTCCCCCGACCCCTCCGAAGGGAGGGGAGTTGCACTTTTGCTATTATTTGATGAAGACTTACCATTATCCCCACTATTCAGCGAGAGGTTCTCTGCACTCTCCCCCCTTCGGGGGAGTTGGAGGGGGCTTTTTAACCAATCATAGATACCCCCTAAATGCTCTCTGACCTTACCGCCACCGAACTCATACACCTTGCTTACCAGTCCGTCGAGGAACTCACGGTCGTGACTCACGATGATTGCCGTACCGTCAAAGGCTTTGATAGCCTCTTTCAGCACTTCCTTTGAGGCGATGTCGAGGTGGTTCGTTGGCTCATCGAGGATAAGGAGGTTTACTGGCTCAAGCAATAGCTTAATCATTGCTAAGCGTGAACGCTCACCTCCCGAAAGTACTTTGACATACTTCTCCGACGTCTCTCCACCGAACATAAAGGCACCGAGCAAGTCGTTTATCCTCAAGCGCATATCGCCTGTGGCTACCCTGTCGATGGTCTCGTAGATGGTAAGATTCTCGTCTAACAGCTGTGCCTGATTCTGTGCGAAATAACCTATCTGTACGTTATGACCAATCTTCAGCGTACCATCAAAAGGAATCTCGCCCATGATACACTTCACGAAGGTAGACTTTCCCTCACCGTTCTTACCGACGAAAGCCACTTTCTCACCTCGCTTAATAATAAGGTCGACACCCTCAAAGACCGTCTGACCCGGTCCGTCACTATGCAGTCTACTTGGATAAGTCTTCCCCAATCCCTCTGCAATGACTGGATAATCTCCACTGCGCAGGCATGGAGGAAACTTCAAACGCATAGCCGAATTGTCCACCTCGTCCACCTCAATAGGCACAATCTTCTCTAACTGGCGGATGCGCTGCTGTACCTGTACGGCTTTCGTAGCCTGATAACGGAAACGCTCAATGAACGCCTTTGTATCGGCAATCTCCTTCTGTTGGTTCTCATACGCACGGAGCTGCTGCTCACGGCGTTCCTTTCTGAGGACAAGATACTCGTCATACTTCACACGATAGTCCTCCACGTGTCCACAGGTTATCTCCAGCGTACGGTTTGTGACGTTGTTGACGAACGCACGGTCGTGGCTCACAAGTACAACCGCCTTGGCGCTCTGTGAGAGGAACTGTTCCAGCCATTGGATTGACTCGATGTCAAGGTGGTTCGTTGGCTCATCCAGCAGGAGTACGTCAGGACGACGGAGAAGAATCTTCGCCAGCTCGATACGCATACGCCATCCGCCAGAGAACTCACGTGTAGGGCGCTCGAAGTCATCACGGCTGAAGCCGAGCCCCGTTAGTGTACGCTCAATCTCAGCCTCATAATTCTCTCCTCCCATCATCATATATCGTTCGTGCTCAGTCGTAAAGCGTTCCACCAACTCAGCGTATCCCTCACTCTCATAGTCAGTTCGCTCAGCCATTTCCTGCTCCATCTTTTTGAGCCTCTCCTCAATCTTCGTCTTGTCAGCGAAAGCCTTACGCGTCTCCTCCTTCACGGTCGTATCGTCAGAGAGCTTCATCACCTGTGGTAGATAACCGATTGTTGTATCGTTTGGTACAGACACAACGCCACTCGTAGGCTTCTGCATTCCACAGAGAATCTTCAGCATCGTTGACTTTCCCGCTCCGTTCTTTCCCACTAAGGCTATCCTGTCTCGTTCATTGATGACGAATGAAACATCCTTAAACAATGGCTTCACGCCGAATTCCACCGTCAGTCCGTCTATTGATATCATTTTCTTTTTTCTTTCCTAAATGTTCTTTGCAAAGATAATATTTTATTTTTGAATAAGAAAGTTCCCAAACAGCCTTATATCAAAGGATCAAGAACTATTTTAAACTCCTCACAAACCATATCTTAGGTTTATTTAAGCCAAATCGCTTGTCAGGCCACAATATGTATAGGTTCTAATGACTAATGTCAGTTTAAACCTATGTTTTCTCTGCATTATATGTAATGTACAAAGTTAGTAAAAATAACACAAAGAAGCAATGAAGTTGTGTAATTATCAGCAATATTATTTTGGTCTTTAGGATTTTGGAGTGATAAGGTTTGCCACTTAAGGTTAGGTTTCTGACGAAATGTCACACGGAGATACGGAGAGAACGGAGGATTGTTAAAACAAAGCAATGGAAGTTACGGAGGCACCGTCGGTGCATAGAGCGACGGAGTTTGTTTGCCAATTCTATTAGCTTATTTACAACGCGTTTATCCCCAAATAATTATCAAGAATCTGTATGCTATACCTCCGTCGCTCTTTGTGCCGTCGGCACCTCCGTGACATTGCGTTTACCTCCGTCCCCTCCGTGACTCCGTGTGCCCTCATTGCCAAGTTGTTTTCATGAAGACAAATATTTTAATACTTCAAAAATCGGACAAGGATTTGAAAAAACATTACATAATTTCGAATAAAACCTCTATGAATAGTGGTAAAAATACGTATAAAAAGTAGGTTTGTAACCTACAGAGAGTCAGTAAGTTATAAAGTAGCGTTGAAAAAGGTGCTTAATTGAACTTCAAAAGGGCGTTAGTAAGACTTCAAAAGGGCACCTTTAGCAAGTCAATTAGGCGTCTTTAAGAAGCCAAAAGAGCATGTATTGGTGTTGCGGAGTGTGAAAATAGTTTACAAATGGCGTAATGTGGGAATAAGTTGTTGGTAGAAGTCGGATAGACATCGTGGCTATTTGCATTTCACCTTGTAGTTTATCCCCCTTGTAAGACCATCTCATTTGAACGTAGTCATACCATACAAGAGTAAGCCTTGATTCTATTTCCAAACTACGTATTTAATGGAAGAACCCTTAACCCATGTATTTCCCGATAAAACAGATGTTGTTATATTTGTCAAGGATGTAATAAAGGAAAGGATGGTCAGCCTTGAAGGTGAACGTAGATGAACTATCCATAGCTGATAATTTGGCAAATAGCATAACTTGAATGGCTTTTGCACTGATTCCTTCCTCGTTAATATTCATGTTTATCTGCTGGAAAACATCGTCAACAGTAAGTGGTTGAGCACTCATTTTACTGAAATCGGCTTCGCGAGAGAATAGATTACCTAAGCCCATTTCACCATAAAGCTGTTTCATAGGAATATTTGCAGATATGGTAAAGCGTGGAAACAGTACGTTTACATAGTCATATGCTTTGGTGTTTTGAGAGATTTTATGCAATTCTTTGATTGTTAACTTGCGAATGACATCCTGTAAGTTATTCTTCTTTAGAGGTAGGACAGCATAAAAGCTAAAGCCGTTTTCTAAAGGCATACGCAGCACTTGATAATCCTTTGTGGTATAACCTTGATACTTTTGCATCGTATCATAGTTTCTCATCATATTGACCTGCTTGCTTTTACCATCCTCAGTGAAGAAAGGCATAGGCTTTGTGATATCTTTGTCGAACGGTAAGGTCCAAGCCGTCTTAAGCGTAACGGCATTGATAAGCTGTGCGGCACGAGGTCCTGTAAGGTTGATAGGCAAGGATTGAATCTCACCTTTGGTGATTGTTTCACAAAGTTTGTTAGCACTTTCTTTGCCCTTCGGAGTGTTGGCAGAGTCGATAATATTGGTAAAGTAATAGTGTTCTAATGCTTCTTGAAAGTCAGGTAATAGCTTTGTTTGCTCATGTAGCATTAGGAAGTTGGCAGTAATCATATATCCCATCGACTCATTATCTACATTCGTCTCCTCCTTTCTCTGACCAATCAGCATTGTTCTGTTAAGTGAGTTAATGGCGTCAAGGTCATCAGCCGTATAGCCAAGTGCCTTCGAAATGACCTCTTGTGTCTTTCCGTTTGCACCGTTGTTAATCATGTCTAATGAATAAATGACAGCCATGGGTGATAAAACTATACTCTCCTTACTGTTCTTGTTGGCTAATAGTTGAAACAACTTCAGACTGAACGTGTTTGAACTTGAGACGAACTTTGTCTCCTCTTCAGACAGAACGTAATCTGGTTTGGCTTTTTTAGCAGCATCTTCAAGTGTCAGCTGTGAACTTTTTGTTGCCTCCTTAGCTGTATTTTCAAGTATATGTAGAGCTTTTTTAGATTGTGTGCAACAAACTAATAAAAGTAGGATAGGGACGTATAGAAGTTTTCTTGTCATAGCGATTTATCTGTTTAGATTTAGAAAAGATGACTCAAAGATACAAAAAGAATTGCGCTATCATACATAAAGGAACTCTTTTTCTACTTAAAAGTCATTTTTTCTCTTATTTCAACCACAATGACATACATTTTTTATAATTTTGCAAATTGAATGCGTAGCAATACATCTCTGACAAATACTAATAAAAATCATTCTATACATGAGTAATTTACAACTATCGCCGATGCGAAAGACAATAGTGGGAGTGCAATTCCTCTTTGTTGCTTTCGGTGCTACTGTTCTCGTCCCTTTGCTCGTGGGACTTGACCCAGCAACAGCGTTATTCACAGCAGGTTTAGGAACATTTATCTTTCATTTGGTTACGAAAGGTAAGGTTCCTATTTTTTTGGGCTCTTCCTTTGCCTTTATTGCTCCAATTATCTCTGCTTCAAAGCAGTGGGGTATGTCCGGAACGTTGGCAGGAATAGCAGGTGTTGCACTTGTTTACTTCGTCATGTCAGCACTGATTAAGTGGCAGGGAAAGAAACTATTGGATAAGCTTTTCCCACCAGTTGTTATCGGTCCGGTAATCATTTTGATTGGTCTTTCTCTGTCAAAGGCAGCGGTAGATATGGCGAAAACAAACTGGCTTATAGCCTTTATCTCATTGGGAACGGCTGTGACAGTCCTCTCTATGGGTCGTGGCTTGATGAAGTTAGTACCTGTTATTTGCGGTATTGCTGTGGGCTATATCGTAGCTGCCCTAATGGGTATTGTCAACTTCTCAGGTGTAGAGGCAGCGCCTTGGTTCGCTCTTCCACCTGCATTAGCGCATTTCCAGTTGCCACAGTTTGCATGGGAACCATTCCTTTATATGATTCCTGTGGCGATAGCTCCTGTGATTGAGCATGTCGGTGATGTCTATGTGGTAAGTGCTGTAGCGGAGAAAGACTTTACGAAGTCACCGGGTTTGCATCGTACAATGTTGGGTGATGGCTTGGCTTGTTTGGCAGCTTGCTTCTTTGGCGGTCCTCCTGTGACAACTTATAGTGAGGTGACTGGTGCGATGAGTATTACAAAGGTGACTCATCCTCAGGTAATCCGTATTGCTGCTGCAACAGCTATTGTCTTCTCGGTAATTGGAAAATTGAGTGCTCTCTTGCAGAGTATTCCTTCTGCTGTCTTAGGAGGTATCATGCTATTGCTCTTTGGTACAATCGCATCTGTGGGTATTCAGAATCTTATTCAGCATAAGGTAGACTTCAACCGCACACGTAATATCATTATTATCTCTGTCACATTGACGATGGGTATTGGTGGTGCTGTGCTGCAGTGGGGTAGCTTCTCTATTAGTGGTATTGGTCTTTCAGCTATGGTGGGCGTTATCTTGAACCTTATTTTGCCACCTGCAAAGGAGAAGAAGAACGAGGAGAATTCATAATTCATAATTCAGAATTCATAATTATGATTACCGTTATAATTCAAAATTCATAATTTATAATTCATAATTATGATTACCATTATAATTCAAAATTTATAATTCAGAATTCATAATTATGATTACCATTATAATTCAGAATTCATAATCCATAATTCATAATTATGATTAC
>NZ_JACD01000062.1:0-66847 GCF_000517825.1 Prevotella sp. ICM33 | reverse complement strand
AAAGCTATCTTGAAGAAGGTTAAGCAAGAAATCAACATTCAGCGTGCCAAGGTTTACGACCTCGGTGAGATGACACTTGATGCATCTAAGGCTAAGGCTTTCATTCTCAAAAACCAGGGTCTGATTGAGGCTGTTGGTGCGAAAGTTTCAGGCTTAACAAGAACCACAGATGGTCACTTGGATATTTATGCTGCAGACAACTTAGAGAAGATTCTTTCTTTCAAGGGAATGTTGGAAATTAAAGGCAACCCAAAACTCACTTCAATTGATGAGTTACAATATTATCGTAATGTAAATGGACTAACTCTTCAAGATAACACGAACCTTGCAGGAGAACTCAATTTTAACAAATATCCACAGCTCACAGACCGTATAGAAATTGCTGGTAGTCCATTAGTAACAAAGATAGATGTGACTGGATTGGATAAAATCTCACAATTACAAGCACACGATTTGGTTGGATTAAAAGAAGTTGTAACAGGTGGTAACACTAAGCTCAACTTATTCGCATTATATGGCAATAAAGCACTTGAGTCTGTTGATGCAAGCAATATGCCTTCATTAACGAACTTACAGACATATTATAGTTCTAACATAAAGACTATCAACACCACTAATTCACCAAACGTAAGCGATTTTAATGGTATCTCTAATGGTAGTCTTCAAAACTTCATCGGATTATCAGAGCAGTCAAAACTACAGAGATTTTGGGCATCAGGTTCAAAGATTGAAAGCTATGACTTCAGCAAGATGACAAACCTACGGGATGTCAACCTTGCAAGTGCAGCAGTGAAAGAAATCAAAGGTCTTTCTGCTGCAGGTGCTAACTTGAAAGAACTTCAGCTATCAAATACCCATGTAGGTTCATTGGATGTATCAAACAATCCAAACCTCACCAAGCTTGACTTGTATAATGTAAGGGAGATGACAACAGTGGATGTAACGCATAATCCAAACTTAACATATTTGCGAACTACCTTCCTTCCTTTGACAACGCTTGACTTATCAAACAATACAAAGTTGGAATTCTTAGGTGTAGAACATTGTAAACTATCAACATTAGATATACGCCACATAACAGGCTTGAATGAGTTCTATGCAGGAAGCCAGAGCCCAAATGGCTTCTTAGCAAACATTACTGTCACAATGACTGCTGCCCAAAAGGCAAAATTAGAACAAGTAAAGCCGTTCTTAGAAAGTGCTAATGATGACAAAGCTAATATCGATAAAACGAATAGCTGGGTAAAGGTTGTTGTAGCACCATAAGGCAACACTTTTTACATATAAACTCACTGAGCGGGAACACACTTAACAGGCGTTCCCGCTCTTTCGTTTTATATCTTTCGAATGGTTTTAGACAAAGTATTACGAAGATAAAAAGACCTTTTATAATATTTCAAAAAACAGACAAGGCTCTGAAAAATCATTACATAATTTCAAACAAAACGTCTATAAATAAAGACAAAAACACAGATAAAAAGCGAGTCTGCAACCAACAGAAAATCAATTAGTTATAAAGTAGCGCAAGAAAAGGTGCTTAATTGGACTCCCAAAGGGCGTTAGTTAGAGCTCAAAAGGGCACCTTTTACAAGCCTATTAACCGTCTTTTAGAAGCCAAAAGACCACGTTTTGATTTTGAATTGTACGAAAATAGTTTACAAATATCAAACGAAAAGGAAATAAGTTGTTTACAGAAAATAGATATATATGGTATCAATTTGTATTTTACCCTGCAGTTTATCCTCCTTTGTGAAAGTAACAGATATAAGAAAGTAATGTCATGCAAGTGCATAACCCTTTATTCAATTCACAACCAATAATTTAACGGAAAGACCTTAAGGCATACGATTTCTCTCAAAAAGACTTAGGGTTAAGACTCTCAGAAAGCCTCGTAATCCGACCGAAAGACACGGATCTATCTTCAACACAAAGATTGACAAAGGATATTCAAGTCCTTGCTGCAATCGCTCACAATGATTTACGAACCAACCTTAAAGACAGGAATAGTTGTTAATTCATTCGTTTATTACAGCGAAATTACGTATTTTTGCAGTCAAATCAATATAAGACTATGGCAAGTCAACTGACAAAGACACAGCAGGAATTTCAAGACGTACTCGCAGAGTGCAGAAGTCTATTTGGAAAGAAGCTCCATGATTATGGTGCTTCATGGCGTATTTTGCGCCCTTCTTCCCTTACTGATCAGCTTTTTATTAAGGCGAAACGCATCCGTTCTTTGGAGATTACGGGTGAAAGTTTGGTGGGTGAAGGTATTCGTCCAGAATTCATTGCGCTGATAAACTACAGTATCGTAGGACTTATCCAGTTGGAAAAAGGCTTTGTCGACAGCGTTGACATGACACCTGATGAGGCATTAGCACTATACGATAGCTACGCAAAGGAGTCATACGAGTTGATGATAAAGAAGAATCACGACTATGGCGAGGCTTGGCGCGACATGCGTGTCAGCAGCTATACCGACCTTATCTTAACAAAGATTGAACGCATTAAGGAGATTGAAGACCTTGGTGGTGCTACGCTTGTCAGCGAGGGTATCGATGCCAATTATATGGATATAATGAACTACGCTGTTTTTGGAGCAATCAAACTACATGAATAAAATAAAGTCTATACTAGTAAACCTCAGCCGTATCCTACTTGCTTTGACATTCATCTTTTCGGGCTTTGTCAAAGCGATTGACCCTTTAGGTTCGCAATATAAGATTGCAGAATACTTAGAGGCGGTGCAGTTGTCGGCATATATTCCAGATTGGGCACAATTGATTTTATCTGTCGGACTATCAGCAATAGAGTTCACCTTGGGTGTGATGCTCTTGCTTGCTATTCGTCGCCGACTCGCCAGCAAGATATCTCTTATCATGATGGTAGTGATGACGCTTGTGACCCTTTGGCTTACTGTAAGCAATCCAATACAGGATTGTGGTTGCTTTGGTGATGCCATTCATCTCACGAATACGCAGACATTCATCAAGAATCTAATCCTCTTGACAGCAGCCATCATCCTTGCATGCTGGCCACTTTATCAAATACGCTTTGTATCAAAAACAAATCAGTGGATAGCTTTTTATTTCACGATTGTCTTTATTGTCACAGCCTCCACACTGAGTCTTTATCATCTGCCTATCTTTGATTTCCGTCCTTATTACATCGGACAGAATATCAAAAAGGGAATGGAAATACCCAAAGGGGCTAAGCTAACGACTTATAAAACGACCTTCATTTGTGAGAAGAATGGCGTAACAAAAGAATTCACAGAGAATGATTACCCTTACAATGATTCTACATGGGTATTCAAAGATACGCACCAAGAGATACTTGAAAAGGGTTACGAACCGCCTATTCATGACTTTTCAATTACAGACGAAAAGACGGGAGAAGACCTTACCGATAGTATTCTAACCAAGGATGGATATACTTTCCTACTCATTGCCCCTGTATTGGAGCGTGCTGACGACAGCAACTTTGGAGAGATTGATGCTATCTATGAATATGCAAAGGAGAATGGTTATGGCTTCTATGGATTGACCGCAAGTACAGATAAAGCTGTAAAACACTGGCGAGATATTACTGGAGCGGAATATCCATTCTATACAATGGATGGCACAACTCTAAAGACCATTATTCGAAGTAACCCTGGTTTGGTACTACTTTATAAAGGTACTATTATTAATAAGTGGAGTCATAATGACTTGCCAAAACAAGCAGAACTGAACGCACCATTGTCGCTTATAGAGGTAGGACGTGAACCAGAGAATGAGACATGGACAAAAATCGTATTGATTCTTATTTGTTATATCTTCCCACTGACACTCCTTATCGTAGCCGATCGTATTTGGTCATGGACACGATGGGTAAGAAAACGTGAGGAATGGTTGAGACAAAAGGAGCAATGGTTAATACAAAAAGAACAATCAAATAAATTATATCAACTTTTAAAACGTAAAAGACAAATGAGAAAGAAAATTGTAGCAGGTAACTGGAAGATGAACGAGACCCTGCAGGAAGGTGTTGCTTTGGCAAAGGAAATCAACGACTCATTGAAGGCAGAGAAGCCAAACTGTGATGTTGTTATCTGTACTCCATTCATTCACCTTGCAAGTGTTGCACAGGTATTGGATGCAGAGGGTGTTGCTCTCGGTGCTGAGAACTGCGCTGACAAGGAGAAGGGTGCTTACACTGGTGAGGTTTCTGCCGCTATGGTAAAGAGCACTGGTGCACAGTATGTAATCCTCGGTCACTCTGAGCGTCGCCAGTACTACGGTGAGACAGCAGAGATTTTGAAGGAGAAGGTACAGTTGGCATTGGCTAACGGTTTGAAGGTTATCTTCTGCTGCGGTGAGACTCTTGAGGAGCGTGAGGCTGAGAAGCAGAACGAGGTAGTAAAGGCTGAGCTCGAGGGTTCTGTATTCCACCTTTCTGCTGAGGAGTGGAAGAACATCGTTTTGGCTTACGAGCCAATCTGGGCTATCGGTACTGGTAAGACAGCTACATCTGATCAGGCTCAGGAGATGTTGGCTTACATCCGCTCTATCGTTGCTGAGAAGTATGGCAAAGAGGCTGCAGAGGACACAACAATCCTCTATGGTGGTAGCTGTAACGCAAGCAATGCTGCAGAGTTGTTCAGCAAGTCTGACATCGACGGTGGCTTGATTGGTGGTGCTTCATTGAAGGCTGCTGACTTCAAGGCTATCATCGACGCTTGGAAGAAGTAATTCAAAGAAAATCTAAGAGGCTGTATCAAATTGCTACTTGGTCAACAACCATTGGCATTTTTGATACAACCTCTATTTCAATTTTTATACACTAAAGAATGAAAAGACTCCTTACAATCATAGTTTTTATGCTGACTGCTGTTGTGGCTGTTAATGCCCAAGGGTCGGTGACGGTATCGCAGAGTGCCGAGATTGACGCATTGGTGAATGGCAAGAAAGCTTCAAAGAAAAATAATAAAGACCGACAGAAAGTAGAGAGTCAAAACGAGAGCGCACGTCCAGCTATCAAGACGCCGGACACGAGACAGCTAACTGTTCCAAAGTTAAACGAGCATAAGCCAGAAATAGCACGCCCAGACAATAGCACCTTACAACCTATCAGAACAAAGGTTGTCAAGCGTTTAGTCAGAAGACCGCACGTCCCTTCATGGGATGAGACTGAAGATACGCGGATTGTGACCAAACGTATCAAGAAAGGTACACAGAAAGTAAGAGGCTTCCGTGTACAAGTTTATAGCGGTGGTAATACTCGTATTGCTCACCAACAAGCAGACAAGGCTGGTCAGAAAGCGAAAGAACTCTTCCCTGATCAACCTGTTTATGTACATTTCTATCCACCACGTTGGATGTGTCTTGTTGGCAACTTTACCGACTACAATGCTGCAAAGAAGATAATGCGTACACTCCGTAAGGAGGGTTACCCACATGCCAACGTCATCCGCATGATGGTAACAATTAAGACAACTGAACCTGTAGATTTCTAAGGATTATTCCACCTTATTGTCATAAAGAGAACCCTAACAAATACAATTAATCAGAAAACAAAATAATATGACGCCAGAAATACCATTCCGTGAAGGATTAGACGAACTTGCATCACACTACAAGCAGGTGCTTACACTCTTAGGAGAAGACCCTGAAAGAGAAGGTTTGCAGAAAACACCGATGCGTGTTGCAAAGGCTATGCAGGTACTTACACGTGGTTATACACAAGACCCACATAAGGTGTTGACAGATGCTTTGTTTGAAGAGAAGTACAACCAGATGGTGATTGTGAAAGATATTGACTTCTTCTCCATGTGTGAACACCACATTCTTCCGTTCTATGGTAAGGCTCATGTTGCATATATACCAAACGGATATATAACAGGATTGAGCAAGATTGCACGTGTTGTGGATATCTTCTCACATCGTCTGCAGGTACAAGAACGCTTGACAGAGCAGGTAATGCAGTGCATCAATGACACACTGAAGCCACAAGGAGTAATGGTTGTCATCGAAGCAAAGCACATGTGTATGCAGATGCGTGGCGTAGAAAAGCAGAATTCTATCACCACAACAAGTGCTTATAGCGGTGTATTTGAATCAAGTAAGACCCGCAATGAGTTCATGGATTTGCTACGCGGAGAGACCAAGAGAATATAATTAAAACACTATTATAAACTTTTAAAACTCAAAAAATGAAAAGAACAATGAATACCACTGTAGTTGTAGTCTGCGCACTTGTAATAGCATTGTTTACTACAAGTTGCTCAAAAGACAACGACATTCCAGATGCTGAGAAAAATGCTATACAGGCGCTCAACAACATTGTTGGAAACTATAAAGGTAACTTAGCTGCTACTTATGGGACAACAACAACAATCTGGCCGGGAATCAATTGGACTGTAGATAAGAACTCTACCATTACAGTCAATAACTTCCCATACCAATTGTTGGCAAATGGAGTGTCAAAGAAGTCTGCATCTTCGCTATATACTACTCTCATTAACGAGAAACAAAGATTGCTGAAATTGTATATTACGACGATACAACCACAAGAAAATAAGGTGTTTTTCAACTTATCATCTAACTTCAAGTTTGATATTACAACAGCTAACGAAACTTATGAATTAACAGGTGCCGTTTCCTTTAACAATAAGCAGTTCAACAGTAGTTATACAATGAACAACTCTGAAATGCAAATGCAATTCACTATATACAAACTGGTGAAAATTAACAAGGCACATGCAACTGCAATTATACAAGAGGATTTTGATACACCTGTTAGCTTCTATCTGGAAGGATATAAGATGTAAATGAAAATTTATTTCATGGGATATAAGACGAGTAGTCTACCTTTACTATAAGATAAAAACATTAAAACAAAAGTATATGAAAAAGATTATGACACTTGCAGCTATGGCACTATGCACCCTCACTTTATGCCTCACAAGCTGCTCAAAAGACGACAACAATGAAAATATAGGGGGTAAGGAAAAAGAACTAACAAAAGAACAATTCCTTGAAGCACAGAGAAAGGTTTTAAACAGTATTCCTGGTGATTACAAAGGTTTTATCAGTGTTGATGCAAAAAATCAGGGACTTGGTGGTTATATAAATTGGACTGTCGATAAGAATGGCATAGTAGTTTGCAAGAACTTTCCTTATGAAGCTCTTGCGTTTGGAATATCTACTGATGACAACAGCAGCGAAGCCGCTCACCTTCGTGCAGCTTTAAAAAGAGCTCAAGATGGTCCTCTTCAATTCCGTCTCATTGGAGATCAAGAGTCCAAGAATCCTGCAGATTTAGTTGCATCACCATACATTACAACAAAAATAAAGACCTCTCAAGGTACTTACAGCGTGGTAGGACGACTAAAGGATAATAAGCTCAAGGCACACTACGACTCAAAAACATCCAAACTTACAATGACTTTCGTCATCTATAAACTGGAAAGAATCGTAAAAATATTGGGAGTTCACTCTCAATATAAAGAAGAAAAGAAATTCACCATACCTGTTGAATTTGAAATAAGTACATTAGAAAAGAAGAAATAGAATGAAGTTTATTTCATGGAATGTAAACGGGCTTCGCGCCTGTGTAGGAAAAGAGTTTGAACAGCAATTCAAGGACTTGGATGCTGATTTCTTCTGCCTACAAGAGACAAAGATGCAAGCAGGACAGCTCGATCTCAGTTTTCCTGGTTATGAATCTTATTGGAATTACGCTGACAAGAAGGGCTATTCTGGTACGGCAATATACACAAAGCATAAGCCATTGAGCGTGACTTATGGTATTGATATTGATGAGCATGACCATGAGGGACGCGTGATTACACTCGAGATGGAAGACTTCTACCTCGTAACTGTTTATACACCGAACTCACAGGATGGGCTGCGTCGATTGGAGTATCGTATGAAGTGGGAAGATGACTTCCAAGCCTATCTCCACAAACTCGATGAGAAAAAGCCTGTTATCGTATGTGGTGACATGAATGTTGCCCATCAGGAGATAGACCTTAAGAACCCAAAGACAAACCACAAGAATGCTGGCTTTACTGATGAAGAGCGTGAGAAGATGACCCAATTACTAAGTAATGGCTTCATCGACACCTTCCGTACCCTTTATCCAGAGCAGGTTACTTATTCTTGGTGGTCATATCGTTTCCGTGCAAGAGAGAAGAATACGGGGTGGCGTATCGATTATTTCCTCATCTCAGAACGTCTCAAAGACCGCCTCGAAGATGCTAAGATTCATACAGAGATTATGGGAAGCGACCACTGTCCTGTGGAAATTATCTTGAAATAAGACAATCATATGCACGCCCAGATAAAGACACTACTCTTGATGGCTGCTGTCATGGCAGCCATTATTGTCTATGCTGTTATCCCAACCGAGATAACAATGGGCAGCTATACTATCCGCAAGATAACGCTTGTCAACCTAAGCCGACCGCTTATTGAGAAAACAAAACAAACAAAGCATACCGCTAAAAAGGTACATCGCAACCAAACAATCCTTTTCATTGGAGACTCAATGGTGGAAGGTCTTTCACGTAGGTTGGGTGATTATGCAGGCGAAAACGGACACAAACTATATACCGTTATCTGGTATAGTTCTTCTACTGAGCGTTGGGGAACCACCCAAACCTTAGAACACTTCATTGCTGAATATAAGCCAACATACATACTCATCTGCCTTGGTAGTAATGAACTCTTTATCAACGACCTTGCCAATCGTACGCAATATGTACAACAATTAGTAAAGAAAATAGGTAATATTCCTTTCGTATGGATAAGTCCTTCTAATTGGAATGGCGATACTGGCATCAATGATGTCATAAAGGAGAATGTCGGAAAAGGACATTTCTTTGACAGTCGTAACCTAAAACTCAAAAGAGGTAGCGACCATTATCATCCTACATGGGCAGCAGCTGCCTACTGGATGGATACCGCGGCTAAGTTTATAAGGAGTAAAGAGTGTGCTAATCCGCTACAACTCAACAATCCAAAAGCCCATCACAAGGCAACAAATACAAAGCTTTTGCAACCTTCCTTTGAAGGCTATTAAATAGGAAACAAGCAGCAAATAAACGATTAATAGATGACAAATATAACACAGCTGATGACTGCCTTCTTTGACTTCTTGTCTTCACAAGACAAGAACTGGTCGCTGTGTACATTTCCATTTATGGCTTCGTTCCTTGTTTTCTTTGCCATATACATAGGATTAAACCGCTATCGCCAAACATGGACAAAGGCATACGTCATAGCTTTTAGTCTTTTCTTTGCTTTCAAAGCGAATGGAGTTTTGATGTGGCTATTGCCCATTATTACGATTAGTTCATGGTATCTCACTCGCTTTATGATGCGCTTAAAGCGTGGAAAAGTACGTAAAATTGGACTTGCCATTGTCATCCTAACAGAGTTGTTACCCCTACTCTACTACAAATACTCAAACTTTACACTTGAGATATTCCACGAACTCTTGCGTAGCAACTTCTCACCAGAGAAGATGTTGCTACCTGTCGGTATCTCATTCTTCACCTTTCAAGCTATCAGTTACACCGTTGACATCTATAAGGGACGCTATCCTAAGACAGCAGAACTGATTGACTACGCTTTCTACCTTACCTTTTTCCCACTCCTTATCGCTGGTCCCATCACCCGCGCTGAAGTATTGATCCCACAGGTTCAGACACCGAAAGACAATGTCAACGAGAATCTTGTTTATAAAGGTTTATGGCTGATCATCTGCGGACTGATAAAGAAAGCCCTCATTGCCGACTATATCGCACAATACAATAACATTGTTTTTGATGCGCCAACAAGCCAAAGTGGCTTTGGTAATTTGATGGGCGTATTGGGCTTTTCAGTTCAAATCTATTTCGATTTCTCGGGCTACAGCGACCTTGCTATTGGTGTTGCTGCCCTAATGGGATACGAACTAAAAAACAATTTCAGATTCCCTTATCAGAGTCTGAACCTCACAGAGTTCTGGCATCGTTGGCACATTGCTCTCTCCACATGGTTCCGTGACTATCTTTACATCCCATTGGGAGGAAACAGAAAAGGTGAACTTCGCACCTATCTCAATAGCTTCTTAGCAATGATAGTGGCAGGTCTTTGGCATGGTGCATCATGGATGTTCATTGTATGGGGTGTTCTTCATGGTATCGGACTGGTCATTCATAAGTTTTGCCGAAACAATGGATTGGATAAGATACCAGACAATAAATACACAAAAGGTATCAGCTGGTTTATTACGTTTAGCTATGTTTCCCTTGCATGGATATTCTTCCGTGCAGCGGATATGACAACTGCTACAACGTTAATAGACAATATCCTGCATACTATCAGCCTCGCAGATGCCTACACCTTCCTAATGGAATACCCACTATGGTTGGCTGTTGTTCTCATAAGTTTAGAACTTCATAGTATTCGAGAGACTGACTATAACTGGCTGCAAAATAAGTTTATCAATTCTTCATGGCTTGTTAAGCTATGTATCTTTGCTGTTGTTATGCAGTTAGTTATTAATCTTAGTCATCATAGTATCCAACCTTTTATCTACACACAATTCTAAGATGGTTATCAAATACAAATATAGTGGCTCATTACTCTTAGACGCGTTATTCTCACCCATCCCCATCTTCTTATTTATATGGTTTTTCTTTGGGCACAAAGTTGTAGACGCTGCCCATCCTTTCATGCTCATTTTCGCACTCTCAATCATACCTCATATTGTTTTGTTTTGCCTTTTCAAACTTTTTGTTGCCTGCCAAAAACTATGGGAAAAAGACTATCTATCCATCAAAGGTGACCATATTTGCTTCTACGATTGTCTACGTTGCAAATATACGGAAGTAACTGCTGATGAAATAGAAGGGATAAACGACTACCATTATTACTTCGTTCCTTTCATCGTTCAGATAATTTATACAACAAAGGGAAGAATCTTCACCCTTCCAGCACTTACTAACGAAGGGCAAGAAAGGGTTACAGAAATAATTTACGACTTCCTATATCAGGCTGAAAAAGAGAAGGACGAAAAGCATACAACCATACCCTAAAAGAAGATAAGTACAACCTATCAACTTTCAGTCTCCTCCCTTTGGTGAAACAAAACAAATGCTTTCGTGTTTCATTAACCTTTGAAACAAGCAATGAACAAGCATTAATCGACTCTGAACCAACTCTTTATCGACAATCACATTTACATCTGTTTGCTTGGTGCGAAGCCTCCGCACCATTGGTGCTTACCATCCGCACCACACGTGCTAAGGCTCCGCACGACTCTTATTGGAAGTGTAAAATGAGGGGAAGGTTATATCTAAAAGCTACAGGTTTACCGTTATGCATTGCAGGTTTCCAACCTCTTAATAATTGAAGTGCTGCAGCAACACTGCGGTTCAACTCAATATTATTTACCGTTAGAAAGACTATATCTTTCAAAGAACCATCCGTATCAACAATAAAAGAGGCGTAAATTCTCCCCACAGGAGTTGTTGCTGGGTTAAGTCCTGTATCGGAAAAATTCTGCCCAAAAGCCGCAACTAAATTTCCATCAAACTGTGGCAATATTTCTGGGAAGACAGAATCAGGTGATAAGGAGACATATACAGCCTCATTAGGAAGTTTCTTAGTGCCTGCATAAGATAATGACTGTTTCTGCCACTTCTTAAAACTCTTAGAGAAAAGGACATCTACCATGTCATTACTTACTTCTGAATAAACTCCTCCACCGTTATCAACACCAAGGTCGAAGCGTATATTCTGTCCTATCAGTGCAAACTGATTGGGCAGAAGGTCCCAATTTATAGAGTCCTCAGTATGCGTATTTGCCGTATAATCTAACAGTTCATAAAACTGATAGCGAACGTTAGGATCCTGCCACATGCGTGTCTGATTAAACACATCATTCTGCGTTAAGACCTTCTTATTGATAAGATCAAAGGTAAAATAAGAATGCTTTGCCGTAATGACACTTGTTGCATTACGCTCCTCCAAGCGGGCAAGAAAAGAAATGTATCTTCCCGGCTCCAACCAAAGACATCGTAACCCCATATCATAAAAACGCCTTTCAGCATCCGCATCATCCTTTATAGTTCGAACTTCTTTACCTAACGAAGACTCAAACTGCTTCCAACCAGTATCATAACTTTCAGAAGGCTGGTTAAAGAAAAAGCTTGTAAGATAATGCTGTAGTTCTGGTAAGAGAGAGCCATCCAAGCCTTTTGGCCATTCAAAATCCTTTGAAATAATCGTCAACGTATCACCCTTCTCATATAGATGACGAGACGACTCATAAAGCATAGCATCCTTAGACGCAATTGTTCCTGCCGACTGTCCGAATGCCATAAGACTTACAAACAGTAACAGGAACAAAGTATTAAGTCGGTTAATCATAATTTCATGAATGTTGTCTGGTGTCTCTTACTTGCTTTTTGACCCTTTGGTGTAAAAACATCATTAAGCTCCATCACACCAGAAAAGCTAATCGTCTCCTTTTCACTGGGATTAATTACCAATGACACAGTAGCATTATCGAAGACTTCAAGTACAATCTGATAGCTCTCGAAATCATTACGAGTGGTCATGAAGATACGACGTCCGCCCTTCATCGGTTCTTCCCTATAACTCGTTAGAGGTTCTACAAGGCTCAAACCGCCACCACGTCCGTAAGGAATATAGTAAGCTCTACCGAAATAAGGGAGGAAAAGTCCTACCGAATCACCACTCACCTCGAGTCCCCAGTCGTCTTGTAAATAGACAGCAGGACCACGCATAGGGTACATACGATCCACAAAGACGCGATAGCGATGCTCTGCTAAGTGAGCCTTCACAGCAGTAGCACGCAACTGACTCATCTTCTCCTTTGACACAGGATTACCCTCTGAATCATAATAAGTTGTAGCACAACCCACCATTAGGACAGCTACAAAAAGAAATAAAACTAAACGTTTCATTGCATACCTCTCTTTCTTTTAAGTCGTTATAGTATTTTTTCTTTCTACTTTACAAGCTTTAGAACAACGTTTACACAAAGTTGTGAAGATTATAATAGTCTACTGTTCAGTCTAAAGAACAGTTCTTATACTATTCAATCTTTTCAATCTTTGGAGCCTCCATCTTCTCAATAGAAGGTGCTGCCTGCTTAGCAGGAAGTTCTGAAGATGGGGTTATGTCTGGAGCAGGTGCAGCGATAGGAGCATCGTATTGGTTAGACTGCACCTTATCAGAAGCCTCCTTCCCCTTATCATCTTTACCAGCCTTAGCCTTATCAGCCTCAGCAGCTTTCTCCTCATCAGTCATCATATCCTCTTTTGATGGCTTCATATTAGGCCAAAGATAATCGCCTACTATGTCTATTGTGTCTGCATCTGCATTGCGTTTCTGCACCTCTTCCTCCTCCTGTTCAGTCATTGGAGCATCATCTGAAGCCACAATGAGATTATAAATTAAGCCCAAGAATACGAGGACAGCCAGTCCACAAAGAACTTTAAAGGTCAGCGACTTTGTAAATTTACGCTGCTTATTCTGATTTGACATAGTCTTGTTATTATTCTGTTTTGTTAAGAATCAATTTATACTTCACGGAGAAACGCAATCGGTACATTCTCCTTCTATGTTTTGCAAAGATAAACATTTAAAAGGAGAATGTACCGAAAGGATAGTAAAAAACTGCTTTTTTCTTACAGAAAACACTTAAATCATTATTGATTCTTTGGTTTTCTATATTGCTTAAGTTTACTCCTTGATGCGGATAAAGGCATTGGCAAGGATAGCAGTAAGGCCACCTGTAGTGATACCACTTGAGAAAATGTTCTTGATGATATCAGGCATCTTGTCAAGAATACCAGGTACCAACTCTACGCTCAGACCCATTGCAAAACTGATAGCCATGACCAACACTGCCTTACGAGTAATCTCAGTAGAAGCGATAATACGAATACCTGCAGCGGCAACAGTACCAAACATCAACAAGGTTGCACCGCCCAAAACAGGGTCAGGAATAAGTGAGAACACCTTACCTACTACTGGGAACAATCCTAAAAGAACCAAAGCACCAGCAATGAAATAACCAACATAACGGCTGGCAACACCCGTAAGCTGTATCATACCATTGTTTTGGGCAAAGATAGAGTTAGGAAAACTATTGAAGACAGCAGCCAAGCAAGAGTTAAAACCATCTGCAAGAACACCACCCTGCGCTCTTTTTAAGAAGACAGGACCTTCAACAGGCTCACCAGAGATGAGCGAATTGGCTGTAATATCACCAAAAGCCTCTACAGCTGTTACGAGATAAATAAGTCCGATACCAATGATTGTACCTAAATCAAAGTTCAATCCATATTTGAAAGGAACTGGAATATTAAGGCTACCACTACCTTTGAGGCTTGAAAAGTCAATCATATTGAGTGCATAAGCAACTACACAGCCTATCAATAGTCCCAATACAATGGATCCCATACGTAGGAAACGGTTGTTTGATCGGTTGAAGAAAATAATGCTAACCAATACGAGTAACGCAAGTCCAAGATTCTGCATAGACCCAAATGTACCAGCATCAACAGCCGACTGACCACCACCACAAGAGTTGATACCTGCCTTAATAAGACACATACCAATGAGGGAAACAACGATACCTGACACCAATGGAGTGATAATCTTACGTGTGTAAGGCAAGAGACGGCTCACAACCATCTCTACAACAGAGGCAACAAGACAAGCACCAAAGATGTAACTGAGTCCCATTTCTACGTTCATCTTGCCGTTAATCATACCCAACATACCTGCTCCGATGATTGGACTGATGAAAGAGAAAGACGTTCCTTGAATACAAAGAAGACCTGCTCCTATCGGACCGAACCTACGGCACTGAATAAAGGTAGCCAATCCAGACACGAAGAGAGACATTGACACGAGGAAACCTGTGGTATCCAAGTCAAATTTCAATGCTGAACTGATAATGAGTGGTGGTGTGATAATGGCTACGAAGATTGCCAACAGATGCTGCAAAGCAGCAAAAATAGTTTCACGAATTGGTGGACGATCATTCAGACCATAGATAAGTTCCTTAGACTTTTCCATTCTTTTTGTTATTTAAAACGATATAATAAAGGTAAGATGTTATTCTTTACTGAAATAAAAGGGTAGCTTTGGTGGTTCCAAAGTACAGCTTCATCTTTCTTAAAAGTTAGTTCTACGCCTCTTAAAGAGTAATCTCAATGCTTCAAAGAAGCGTTTGTGTTAAAGATGATTACCATATAAAACAAGAAAGGTGGGCACACAAGCCCACCTCGTTTATGTTTCTCTCATTTTAATCTCACAGTTTTCAAGCGACTCGATGATAGCCAAACTCTCACAACGAACACCTGCTGCTTCAATCGCATCACGACCATGTTGGAATGCTTTCTCTATGATAAAGCCCATACCAACTAACTCTGCACCTGCCTTTTTACAAAGATCTATGATTCCTTTCGCCGCATTACCATAAGCCAAGAAGTCGTCAACAAACAGCACCTTGTCGCCTTTACCGAGATACTCTTTGGATATCACGACGTTATACTCTCTTTGCTTGGTAAACGAGAAGACGCTTGTTGAAAGCATATCGCCCATTGTTGAAGGCTTTTTCTTCTTCGCAAAGACCACAGGAAGGTCGAGCAAAAAGCCCATCATAATGGCAGGAGCAATGCCACTCGCTTCAATTGTGATAATCTTGTTGATTTCTGTTGATGCATAACGGCGGATAAACTCCACACAAATCTGCTTCATCAGATTAGGATCCATCTGGTGATTAATAAACTTGTCTACCTTCAAGATTCCGTCTGGGAAGCACTTTCCATCCTTTAAGATACGGTCACGTAATGCTTTCATTGTGCAATTAATCGTTTGTCTGTTTCGAGAATTAATTGCCTACAAAAGTAGTAAAAATCTCAAATATAACGTACATAAACGAAGGTTTTTCTACACCTTACCCACATAAAAGTCGATAATCATCGATTAATCCACGCTGTTACAAAAACTTTTATTACTTTTGCACCCGTTTGTCGGTTGGGGAAAGCTCCACCTTCCGACGTTTTCTTTAATTATATTATGTACAAACCAACATTTCAAAAGCGCAGCGTTCTGAAGTTTAAACACTTCTCCAACCATGGCTATTCGCTCTTTTCAGTTCTTGGGAAAGAGGTTCTGATTGGTGTACTGAGCGTCGCTACCTTGCAAAATGCTACTGCCAAGGGCATTAGTATTGAAACAGAGAAGGCAGAGACGGACTCAACTATCACCAACAGAGGCATCATGATGGAGGAAGTGAACGTCACTGGAACGCGAGCACCGCTGACAGTTAGTCAGCAAGCGAGAATGGTAACTGTACTGAGTCGTGAGGATATTCAGGCGGCTCCAGTACAAAGTGTAAACGATTTGCTAAAGTATGCCGTCGGTGTTGACGTCCGCCAAAAAGGACCTTTAGGTGCCTTGACCGACGTAAGTATTCGTGGTGGCAACTCAGAACAAATCACAGTCCTCCTTAATGGTATCAATATCTGTGATGCACAGACTGGACACAACTCCTTTGACTTCCCTGTTGACATCAGTGAAATCGAACGGATAGAAGTCCTTGAGGGTCCAGCAGCACGCGTTTATGGTACATCTTCGTTATTAGGTGCTATAAACATCGTAACCAGAACTCCACAAAAGACAAGTCTTTCTGCCCATATTGAAGGTGGTTCCTACGGCTATCTCAGTGCTGGCATACGTGGAAACATTGCTTCAAAAGACCGTTGGAACAATCAGCTATCAGCTTCTTACACTCGCAGTGATGGCTATCTTCGCAACAAGGCAGGCAGCCTCAACGCTGATTACCGCACTGCAAAAGTTTTTTATCAAGGTAATTATACGGATGAAGACATGATGGTTCGCTGGCATACAGGTATGAGTGTGAAAGACTTTGGATCAAATACTTTTTATTCAGCAAAGTACGATGATCAGTTTGAACACACTTTCAAGACCTTCACAGCCATTCAAGCTGAGAACATAAGAGGCCGTTTCCACATTCGCCCTTCTATCTATTGGAACCGTAATATGGACCGCTTTGAACTCTTCCGTGGCGCATCCAATAAGTATCCTTTCAACTATCACCGCACTGATATCTATGGTGTAAACCTCAATGCTTACTTTGATTGGAACCTTGGACGCACAGCCTTTGCTGCAGAGTTACGCAATGAAGACCTCGTCAGTGGTAACCTCGGCGAACCACTCTCTCGTCCAAAGCATATCCACGGGACTGACAGAGACTACACCGTAGGACTAAATCGCACAAATATTCAGTTTGTTCTTGAGCATAATATCATCCTTGACCGCTTCACGCTGTCGGCTGGTTTGACAGCTGTCAAGAACAGTCAAGCAGACATGCCAATGCATGTTTACCCCGGAGTTGATGCAAGTTATCGTATTGGAAACGCTTGGAAACTATATGCTTCTTATAATTCGTCCCTCCGTATGCCGTCTGTTACAGAGTTATTCTACTCAGTTGGTGGTCATAAGGCAGACAAACATCTTCGCCCAGAAGAACTTTCAGCATTCGAAACGGGTGTGAAATATGACAATAAGGGCGTCACTGCCAAGGCAAGCGTTTACTGGAATAATCATAAGAACCTTATCGACTGGATTAGTGATGGTACATTAGATGCTAACGGAGCTGTGCTATGGAAGAGTGTAAACTTCGGAAAAATAAAGCACTTTGGAACAGAGGCTTCACTCGATTTCGATCTCTATCAGCTTCTTCCTTCACAAAGATTCTTTAAGAAGTTTGGTGTGGCTTATAGCTATATCCACCAAAAGAAGGTTGATAATCAAGGCTATGTAAGTAAGTATGCATTGGAATATTTGAAGAACAAGTTTGTCAGCAATCTCCAGTTGAACCTCTGGCGCAATCTTGATCTTGGTTTCTACTATCGCTTCCAACATCGAATGGGAAACTATATCGACACAAACAACCAGCTACAAAGGTATAAGAGCTATGGAGTTGTGGACAGTCGAATGAGTTGGAAAGCCTCAACATGGACCGCATACGTCGAAGCCAACAATCTATTTGGGGCCCATTACGTTGACTATGGGAATGTTCCACAGCCAGGCGCATGGGTCGTTACAGGTATAAGTTTCAACCTTTAACGAATTACTTTCATGAAAATAAATATTTTTCTTCACGACAAGAAATATTTTTTTTCATGAAGAAAAATATTTATCATCACGAAGAATAATTCATTACCTTCGTGATGATACTTTTATTTATAACGGTCTGTCGTCATCGTAAAGACTTTCTTTTTACAAGCTGACAACCACCATCATCACTCTATCTTACGTTTACAGCGATACCACGACGTTGCATATCATCTGTCAGCGGACGAACTCGTGTGAGGAACTCCTTATAACTTCTACGTTCTGGTACACTCCATCCTGCCTCAGCCAAAGCGGCTGCACGTGGGAAAGCTTGATAGTAAATTCGTTCTGTGGAGTTGATACATTCACTCCAAAGCGTTCCACTCACACCGAGCAGATTATCACGTACAAACACGCTATCCTGCCCCCATGCAGGGTCAAGACGATAGGTTTGTTCAAGCGTTGTTACCGGCATTCCCCAGTTTTTCTCTGGCATATCCCCCTTCTGCTGTGGATAGTCAAGATAGCAGTGTTCACCCGGACAGAGCATTATCTTCGCCTTATTGCGTACGGCAGCATCAATAGCCGTCTTCGTCAAACCATGTCGCCAAGCATAGACCACACAACCCGGCTGAATCGTCTTAAACTCCTGTTCATACCAATACATTGGGGTCTTACCCAATGACTGAAGTTTATTAATCACGCGATCAAAGAGATATTGCTGCAACTGCCAGTTCTCTGTGTACCCTTCTTTCTTCTTCAGTGCTGTACAAGCTGCGCAATCTGACCATGCCCCCAATGGTGGCTGCCCAGCCTCATCACCACCCAAATGAACGTATGGAGCAGGGAACACATCGGCTAACTCTGTCAGAACATTATCGAGAAACTCATAAACAAAAGGTTCTGCAGGACATAGTAACTCATTACTCACACCACAAGTCAAGCGAATAGGTACAGGCTTCTTGGCGCAAGAGAGCTGTGGAAAGCAGTGAACAGCAGCTACCTCATGCCCTGGGAGTTCAATCTCTGGAATCACCATAACATGATATTGTGCTGCAAAACGAACCAATTCGCGCATCTGGTCTTGGGTATAATAACCGCTGATACGCTCTGGCATGTCATCCATTCCGACACGATCAGACGCCTTCTCAATGAGTTCTGGGTATTTCTTTATCTCTATACGCCATGCCTGATCGTCTACCAAATGAAGATGGAGTGCATTAAACTTATAGCGTGCCATCTCAACAATAAAGCCCTTCAAATCCTCAAACGGAATAAAATGACGCACTGGATCAACCATCAATTCACGGATTGCCGTACGTGGTTCGTCCACAATATTGAGCGCAGGAATCTTCACTGAACGTGAGGAAACACCATTACCAATACAGAGTTGTTCGAGTGTCATCAATCCATAGAACACCGCTGTTGCTGTACGTCCTTTGATTGTTACTCCTTTATCATTCACCTGCAAGGTGTAAGCCTCATCATTGGTAAGCGACTTGTCAAGTGCAAGACGCACCATCGGACCAGTCTTTCGTCCTTTCTTATAGACTGTTCGCTCACCGAGAATGCGCTCAGCTTGCATCTTTTCATTACTCAATTCCTGTGGAGCCTCTACCCCTACAACATCTTTCCATTTGAGAGGAAGACTATTTTTGTAGACTTCTAACTTGAGAGGACGAGGTACGAGGAGATTCTCTGGGTCGCATACATTCTCCATTTCATGCCGTGAGAAGAAGTTTCGCCAGCCCGGTGCGTTACGATATGCCTTCTTTGCTTGAGCAGGAACGATGAGTTTCACACGGCTAAGATCTATACCATCAAAAGCATTGTCAGCACAAGCAGGAGGAACAACAGCCGAGAGACGAACTTCACGAAGTCCACGACAATTAGCAAAAGCGAAAGCACCTATACGTGTAGAGCCGTCGAAAGACAATTCTGTCAACTGACGACAACCATTAAAAGCTGATGCATCTACCACACGTGTAGTTGCTGGGAAATATAGTTTTCCACTGATTCCGTCACAAGCAAAGAACGCTTGCGTACCGATAGAATCAAGTTTTGGGGGGAGTGTAAGCGACGTAAGTCGATGACAAGAGTGCATCGCGTTGCGTGGTATCACTTTACAGTCGGACTGTGAAAGATCGAGTACGGTCTCATTCACTTTTACATCTCGCAACATTCTAAAGTTCTGTGCATTGGCTGACTGACCTAATAAAAAACAAGCAAAGAGCGTGAACACGCCTCTATCTAAACATCTTCTCCAAGAAGATATACTATTAAGTCCATTTTTTTTATGAATAAACAGCAGAGAATCCTGCAACAGATTTGCCCAAGAGATTACGCTCATTGTAGCCATTTTCTTGTTTAATTTAATTACGTAATACAATAGATTTTGGTTTTATCATCCCAATAGAGTAGGCAAAGATACAAATAAGATTTGAGATAAAAACATTTTCCTTTGACATAACATATAATTCAACAAACTATTATAAACATTGCGAGATATTGAAAAATCTTATTATCTTTGCCCTACTCTTTCCTCATAGAGTATGAAAACGAACTGCAATAGCAGGCAAATATAACCACCACTATTACTCGAAACAGTATGGAAACAAATATAACTAAAAACATAAAAGATATGGAAAAGACGTTTGAAAATCCTCAGCAGATAGGGACACAAGATAATAAGAGTGACAAGAACAAAGCGACATCTGCCTATACACAACAACAGTTAGAGGCAAACACGCAGATTAAAGGGTTTCTTGCCATATATCTCCTTACGGCCATCATTGGTGTTGCCTATAGCTTATTTCTCGGCTTGAAAGCCTATAATATATTAGGAGAAGACCTATCGAGCAATATTGCAATCGCAAATATATTTACCATTTTCACACTTTGCTACACAGGAGTCTACACCATCTATGCTTTTATAAGACGCAAGGCTAATGCCACGTTCTACGCTAAGGCCTATGCAGGACTGATGATCTTTGCTAACATACTGATACTCATCACTTCCCTTACAAAAGGACACTTGACAGCTGACTGCCTGCTTTACCTCGGTGGTCTCTGCCTCGGAATCATCTGGATGGGCTATTTGTTTGTCTCAACCAAGGCAAAGGAGGTTGTTCCCTCAGCCTGTCGTAATGCGCCACAAGTGAACCGAGCAGTCATAATAGGCCTGTTCACCACATCAGTCGTGCTATTCCTCTTAGGAACACCAGATTTAGTAATGAACTTTACAACCAAAGCTAAGCAGAAAAAAGAGATGCTTAGTAGGAAGCTACAGCCTAACCAACGTACCAATGGAGTGTTTATCTTTACAATTCCAAAAGGTTTCACCTGTAATAGAGAACAGCCTAAAGAAAAGTTACCTATCGACCCTTTGTTCGGATTACACAATAAATACGTTGGTGATGCGAGCCTAACTGCATTCTATTTATCTGATGAATATACAGAAAAAGTTTATAGGAATTGGGAAAAAGGAATACTCAAAAGTTTCGATGACGTTTCTACTCAACTGATTGCAGAGGGTCAAGAGAATATTAATGGCAACACTTGTACATACCGTATAAGGAAGATTGAGGAAAAAGGAGAAACTATCTTCTGGCGTTACTGTATCCTTATTGATAAGAAAAAAGAGAAGGCTTGTATCATATCTGCCTTCGACAATGGTGTATCTGTCGGTTATATCACCGAACTTATCAAATCTATAAAATTCGAATAAACACTTTTCTTCCTTAGGAAAGAGGGAAGATTGGCGGGAAGGTAGCCCCTACTTCCCCTTCTTTACATTATAGCGTAACACGCTGACAACCTGCCTTATACGAACGCAACAGAACTTTCTGAAGGGTTATAAACCCTCCTTACAATTAGTGCTAAGTCCCCACATTATGCATGTTCAGCCTCCGCACCATTGGTGCTGAGGCTCCGCACAACATGTGCTAAGCATCCGCACGTTTATAAGAAAGGGAAGAAAGGATTTATTGTTGCCCACTCTCAACATGGGATAAAGGGACATATGACATAAAGTAGGTCATCTGTATGATTTTTATAAACAAAAAAGAGGCCATAACAGCCTCTTTTGTAATCATATTTCACAGTCGGGATGACCAGACTCGAACTGGCGACCACTGGTCCCCCAGACCAGCATTCTAAACCTACTGAACTACATCCCGCTCTTTTTAAAGCAATGCAAAATTAGTTACTTTCCACCATATTAGCAAACTTTTGGACTTCTTTTTCTCTTATACCAAGTTTATTTCGTACTTTTGTCCTATAATAAATCTGCACTAAATACACATGCAATACATCATAACTTGCCCCGTACATATTGATACTTCTATCACGCTTCCCGCATCAAAAAGTATCAGTAATCGTGCATTGATTATCCAAGCACTAACAAAGGGAGGAATGATGCCAGAAAACCTATCGGATTGTGACGATACAGAGGTTATCATCCGTGGACTAAGTAAGCAGTCAGATGTAATCGATATCAAAGCTGCAGGAACAGCAATGCGCTTTATGACTGCTTATCTAAGTGCAACGGATGGAGAATATACAATCACAGGAACGGAACGAATGAAACATCGTCCGATTGGTATTCTCGTAGATGCACTACGTTATTTAGGGGCAGAGATTGAATATGTTGGCGAAGAAGGTTATCCCCCACTCCACATCCGTGGCAGACAACTTGAAGGAGGTTCATTGCAGATACCAGGCAACGTCAGTTCGCAGTATATCTCTGCACTATTGATGATTGCGCCTATTCTGACAAAAGGATTAGAACTAAAGCTGACGGGTAACATTATTTCACGACCTTACATAGACCTCACATTGCATCTTATGCATGAGTTTGGTGTATCGGCAGAATGGTCAGACTTTGATACAATTAGCGTAAAGTCACAAGCCTATCAGCAACGTGCCTACACAATAGAAAGTGATTGGAGCGCAGCAAGCTATTGGTATGAGATACTTGCTCTGACAGATGACACACGCTCAAAGGTAGCTTTGCAAGGACTGAAAGATGGTTCACGACAAGGCGACTCGGCTGTGCGCTATATCTTCTCACTATTAGGAATAAAGACAAGTTTTAAGGATAAAGATTCTAACGGCTTACCAGAAGCGATATTGACACGCCATTCACGAATGCTGAACAGAATGGAGTATGACTTTACCAATCAGCCAGACTTGGCCCAAACGCTCATCGCTGTGTGTCCGATATTAGGAATACCCTTCCATTTCACAGGCTTAGGTACGCTAAAAATCAAAGAGACTGACCGCATTGAAGCTATGAAGAGAGAGATGGAGAAGTTAGGTTATATCCTCTATGATGAGAATGGAACAGAGCTTTCGTGGAATGGTGAACGTTGCGAACCAATGGCAGAACCTATCATAGAAACCTACGAAGACCATCGCATGGCAATGTCGTTTGCCCCATTAGCTATCAAGTTGGGTGAGATACGTATCAATCATCCAGAGGTAGTTTCTAAGTCTTATCCCCATTATTGGGACGATTTACGCAAAGCGGGCTTCCATATACAAGAAGTGGATTAACCTACTCACAGAGCCGCTCAAACAATAAAACGAAGTAAAAGAATGAATATATTTTTCATTGGCATAGGTTCTCTTTTAATCTTAGCGATTATAGCTGCTATCGCAACAAAGCTCACCAAGAAGAAAGAAGGTGAGCCAGATGTTGTCATGCCGACATCTGGGGATTGTTCTTCTTGTGACGGAACAGACGACAAATGTGAACAGGTATGTATGATGGAAGCAGCTGTAAAAGGCGTAGAATACTATGACGATGAAGAACTTGATCGTTTTCGTGGTAGGCCGTCTGACCAATATACCGACGAGGAAGCTGAGGAGTTTGCAACGGTTCTTTATACGATGCAACCCCATGAGGTGAAAGGTTGGAACAGAAGCCTTATCCTTCGGGAAATCAACCTACCCAATCAAATTAAAGATGAATTGATAACAATGATAGAAGGTTAAGCTTGTTATATCTGTATCTATTGCTGTCTGAAGATACATGCTTTAGAACAGAACAATAAAAGGAAATGTGAAGAAAAGAGTATTAAGACATATTATCCCCTCTCTGTTGGCAATCAGTGTACTAACAATTATTAGTTGCTCAACAAAGAATAACACCGCGCAAACGCGTTGGTGGCATGCCTTCAATACACGTTATAACGTCTACTATAACGGTGCACAAGCTTATATTGATGGTTCATTAGAGAAGGAGAAGGGAAATAAGGATAACTTCACAGAACTCATCCCACTCTATACTGTCGGCAATAAGAATAGTCGTGACTTAGGAAAGGGTAACTTCGATAGAGCTATAGAAAAGGCTGAGAAGGCGGTTGCAAAGCATAGTATCAAGAAAAGACCAGAATGGACAAAGAGCAGACGAAAGACAGAAAAGGACATAGAATGGCTATCGCGCCGTGAATATAACCCCTTCTTATGGAAGGCATGGATGCTCATGGGGCGTTCACAATTCCATAAAGGTGCCTTTGAAGAAGCGGCTGCTACCTTTGCTTATATGAGCCGCATCTACAAAGGACAACCTGCAATCTATGGGAAAGCAAGGGCTTGGTTAGCTAAATGTTACATAGAACAAGACTGGCTCTATGATGCTGAGGATGTCATTCGGAATATGCAGCGCGACTCTTTGGACTGGCGAGCTGTGAAAGAATGGGACTATACCTATGCTGATTATTACCTGCATTCAGGTGAGTTTGAGAAGGCTGTTCCTTATCTCCAAAAGGTTATCAAGCATGAAATGCGTAAGAAGCAGAAGGCTCGTGAGCTGTATCTGCTTGGACAGGTATTGGCTTCACTTGGCAGAAATGAGGAAGCCTACAAAGCGTTCCAACGTGTAATTCGTACCAACCCTCCCTATGAATTAGAGTTCAATGCACGTATTGCACAGACTGAAGTTACCGCTAAGGGGCAGACAAAGAAGATGATTAGTAAGCTCAAGCAAATGGCTGCTTCGGACAATAACAAGGAGTATCTTGACCAAGTGTATTACGCAATGGGTAACATACACCTTGCTGCACGAGATACGCTTGCAGCCATTAATGCATACGAGTTAGGTAACAAGAAGGCAACAAGAAGTGGTATTGAGAAAGGCGTATTACTGCTCCACCTCGGTGATCTCTACTGGGCAAAGGAACGCTTTGGAGATGCTAAACGATGCTATGGAGAAGCTATCGGACTCCTTGATAAGGACCGCAAAGACTATGAGCAGTTGTCTGAACGTTCAAAGATATTGGACGAATTAGCGCCTTATACAGATGCCGTACAGCTCCAAGACTCGCTTCAATATCTTGCAAAATGTTCAGAACAAGAGCGTAATGCTGCGATTGATCGTGTTATCACAGCCCTTAAGAAGAAAGAAAAAGAAGAACGACAGCTGCAGACTGCAATGAATAATGGACAGCAGCAAGGTATGGATGGCAACTTTGGAAACAATAACCTTGGGACGCCTAAGCCTTTAAATAATAGACAACAGCAAGGAAATACGTGGTATTTCTATAACCCAACAGCGGTTCAACAAGGTAAGACTACCTTCCAACAACTATGGGGTAAACGAGAGAATGTTGATAACTGGCAGCGCGTTAATCAAAGCGTTGTGGGCAAAATAGGCAATACCAACATGCCTATTGAACTTACAGAGCGGCAAAGGGATTCTATCATGCACGCTGAAGCACGACAGGATTCTATCAAACAAGCAGCTGACTCGCTTAAGAATGACCCTCATAAACGTGAGTATTATCTGTCACAGATACCGTTCACTGCGGAACAGCTGGAGGCAAGTAATAAGATATTAGAAGATGGTTTGCACCATTCTGGTGTTATCTTTAAGGACAGACTCGACAACCTTCGGTTAGCTGAAAAGGCCTTAAGGCGTGTGAGTGACAACTATCCTGACTATGAACAGATGGATGATGTGTACTATCATCTCTACCTACTCTACATGCGTAAGAATGAACCACAGGTGGCTGAGAACTATGTTACACGCCTAAGTCAGAAGTTCCCAAAGAGCAAGTGGACTGCTCTCCTTACTGATCCGTACTACAAACAGAACCTTCGTTTCGGTGTACAGATAGAAGATTCTCTCTATGCAGCAACCTACGAAGCCTTCAAACAAGGCCGATATGGTGAGGTTGCAGCTAACACTCGCATCTCGAATTCACGTTTCCCAATGGGTGCCAATAGGGATAAGTTCCTCTTCATTGGAGGATTGGGTAAACTGAACAATGGCGATCCTACGGGTTGTGTCAATGACATGAAAGAGGTTGTACAGAAGTATCCTAACAGTCGTATAAGCGAGATGGCGGGTATGATTGTTAATGGTGTGCAAGCTGGTAAGAAGCTGCGTGGAGGTAAGTTTGACCTTGACGACATCTGGAGCTATCGTGCAAACGTAATGAAAGATAGCGATAGCATACAACAAGCTAAGCTTTCTTCAGAGCGTGATATAGACTTCAAGTTCCTGTTAGTGTACCACCCTGACTCCGTGAAAGAGAATAAGTTACTATTCGAATTAGCACGCTTCAATTTCACAAACTTCCTCGTTCGTAACTTTGAAATTGAGATAGAAGACCTCAATGGCTTACATCAGATGCAGGTATCAGGCTTCCGTAGCTTTGATGAGGCTTATCAATATGCACGCCAATTATTCGCATCACAGGCTGTAGTACAGCAGATGGGCAAGAGCACAAAGGGTATTATAATCAGCGATAAGAACCTTAAACTGATAGGAACAATATACAGTTATAAGGACTACGAGGCGTTCTATGCAAAGCATTTTGCACCTTTAGTAGTGACACAAAGATACTTACTTAGTGAGCCAGCTGAGGTTGCAACACCACGTGAACGCGATATACAGCAGGAGATAGAACAGAAACATGCAAATGATCCAGACCTCTATCCTGACACACAGGACGTACCTGTTGACAACACGATGACTATCCCAATGGAGGAGTCAAAGCCTAAGAAGACAGAACAGAAGGTCGTTGAACAAAATAACAACACCTTTGAGATTCCTGTAGAGGACAAGAAGCAAGTTGCAGAAGATAAGAAACCTGCAACTGAGAAGAAGCCTATAATAGAAGAAAAGAAGCCTATAACGGAGGAGAAAAAGCCTATACTGGACGACAACAGCACTTACTTCATACCAGAGGAGGAACCTGCAAAGCCAACTACTCCTGTGACACCGGCTAAGCCAACAGTGCCAACAACTCCAGACAAGACAACTAAGCCTGTTATACCAGCTAAGCCTACGACTCCAGTAGCACCAGCAAAGACAACAAAACCAGTGGCAACGGACAAGTCTGCTAAGCCTACAGCACCAAAGACGCAACAGCCTTCTACGCAGAAGTCGCAGACCACTCCTGTGCAGAAAAAGAAGGTTTCGGATGACGGTCCGATAATCTACTTCGGTGATGAAGTTCCACAACAGAACAAGACAAACAACAAGAATAATAAAAAGAACCAGCCCATCCAGAACGATATCGAAGATGAATACTACGATTTGGAGGGGTTCTAAGGAAAGGAGATAACAACTATGAGCAATGGATTGTTACTTTGGGTAGATGATGAGATTGAGTTGTTAAAGGCTCATATCATCTTCCTTGAGAAGAAAGGATACGAAGTGGTGACGGTCAGCAATGGTACTGATGCCATTGACCAATGCCAAACACAGACATTCGATCTCGTTCTCTTGGACGAGCAGATGCCTGGATTATCAGGTTTAGAGACGTTACAACGTATTAAGGAGATTCAACCTGCCACACCTATCGTCATGGTGACGAAGAGCGAGGAGGAAGACATAATGAACCAGGCTATCGGTGCGAAGATTGCCGATTACCTCATTAAGCCTGTCAACCCTAATCAGATTCTCCTTACACTGAAGAAGAATATCCACCAAAAGGAGATTGTTACGGAAGTAACTCAAAGCGGTTATCAGCAGAACTACCAACAAATTGCTATGCAGATAGCCGACTGCCGAACATTCAATGACTGGAAGGAAGTCTATCGGAAGCTTGTACACTGGGAACTGGAACTAAGCAGTGCTGATAGCAATATGACCGAAATGCTGAAAATGCAAAAGGAAGAAGCCAACAATGGTTTTGCTAAATACATTGCGAAGAACTATCTTGATTGGGTAGCACCACAAGACAACAAAGTCAGCAATAGCTTCTCTAAATTGGCTGGACAGAAGAAACAGCAGACGAACAACGCTGATAATCGTCCGTTGCTTAGTACTGATATCTTCAAAAGTAAGGTGTTCCCACTCATTGACAAAGGTGAGAAGGTGTTCCTCATCGTCATTGATAACTTCCGACTCGACCAATGGCGCATTCTCTCAAAAGAGATTGGCGACATGTTCGACATTGAAGAAGACCTCTACATGAGTATTCTTCCAACTGCCACACAGTATGCTCGTAATGCTATTTTCAGCGGTCTTATGCCAAAGCAGATAGCAACAATGTTCCCAGAACTATGGGTAGACGAAGACGAGGAAGAAGGTAAAAACCTCAACGAGGAACCCCTCATTCAGACACAGATAGACCGCTATCGCCGACATGATAAGTTCTCTTATCATAAGATTAACGACTCTACCGGTGCTGACAAGTTCATGCAACAATATAAGAACCTTGCGCAGAACGACCTCAACGTACTTGTAGTAAACTTCGTCGACATGCTTTCTCACGCTCGCACTGAGATGAGAATGATACGTGAATTAGCAAGTAACGAGAGCGCATATCGCTCTATTACGCTTAGTTGGTTCCAACATAGCGTATTAGCAGATGTATTCAAAGAGTTGGCACAGTCTGACTATAAGGTCATCATTACAACTGATCACGGCTCTATCCGTACGACAAATCCAGTCAAGATTATCGGTGACCGCAATACAAATACCAATCTGCGTTATAAATTAGGAAAGAGCCTCAACTACGATGCACGTCAGGTATTCGCTATCAAGAATCCTCATCTTGCACAGCTACCTGCGCCAAACCTCAGCACAAGCTATGTCTTTGCTACTGGCGATTCATTCTTTGCCTATCCGAATAATTATAACTATTACGTCTCTTACTACAAAGATACATTCCAGCACGGAGGTATCTCAATGGAAGAAATGATTGTGCCATTGGCAACACTCAGTCCGAGAAAGAGGTAAGAGGAAGCCTCCCCCAACCCCTCCGAAAGGAGGGGAGATTTCCTCAAAAGTTATCACAAGATGAGCCAGAGAGTTTGTCGTATAAGGAAATGAATATCTAAAGAAAAGGATGGTTGTGGCAGAAATGGTCAGAAATAGAAGTCTATAAAGCTATCAAAGACTTATAAAAACTATTGATTGACAAGCTACTTATAACCAACTACCGCATAAACAGAATAAAAAGAAAACAATATGGAAATTACAATCAAAAGCCTCGATACCATCCATGAGGCTGCAAAGGAATTTGTCAAAGGGATGGGTGATGGAAAGGTATTCGCTTTCTACGGAAAGATGGGTGCTGGAAAGACCACTTTTATCAAGGCACTTTGCGAGGTCTTGGGCGTAGAAGATGTTATCACCTCCCCTACTTTCGCTATTATCAACGAATATACGGATGGCAACGGCGACCCAATCTATCACTTTGACTTCTATCGTATTAAGAAGTTGGAAGAAGTATATGACATGGGATATGAGGACTACTTCTATAGTGGTAACCTCTGCTTGTTGGAATGGCCAGAACTCATCGAGGAGATTCTCCCTGAGAACGTAATCAAGGTTACTATCGAAGAACAACCAGATGGTACTCGTAAGCTGAGTTGTTAACAAGAAAGGAACATCAAAAAGTAGTTCATGCGAATGTGAAATATCTTTACACAAACTGCCGTCCATAGGTCAATTTAGAAGGATAAAAACGCATTTTCGAGCACACTTGTAACTATCTTGTATTCAAAACGTTACAAAACAGCAAAAGAATAGGTGCTTAGTAAGCCTCTTAAAGGGCGTTAGTAAGACCTCAAAAGGGCGTCTTTTAGAAGCCAATTAAGGCTCAATTCGAATACAATTAAGCATCAATTGAAAATGTATAGATAAAAAAATAGGACAAATCAAGTTGATTTGTCCTATTCTGTTTATGTATGTAATGTTGTTTTACATCTTATTTTTCTTGTGTATCATCAGACTCGGTGAAGTCAACATACTCGCCTTCGCTGTCTGGAATAACCTGCTTATGACGCTCCTCCATTGGGCGATTATCGATAATAGTATTCTCTGTAGAGCTTGGTTCTTGATACTGATAGTTGTTAGGATTAAACTGACGACGTGCGCGTGTCATCTGCTTATAGAATGCAAAAGCCACCCATAAGATAATCACAAAAAACGCTATAAAGAAGAAGAACGCAAACTTCAGAATAAAAGCAATTATTGACATAGCTTTGAACTTATATCCCTTACTATTTTGTAGGGGATTGTTTTACGATAGCTGACAGTATCACATACCATGCAATGATGATAGCAAATGCAGAGATACCAAAGATAATAACCAATGGACAACAAGTAATCAAGAAGAGATACTTCACCTCATTACCCTTGAATGACCAGTGCTTGAACTTTAAAGCAAACATTGGAATCTCTGAAACGAGCAGCCAAGAACTAATAAGAACACCTGCAAGAATAAAGTATAAAGCCCATGGACGGGTTTCTAACTTCTCCCCTACACCTACAAGAAGTGAACCCCAAAAGAGTGCATTCGCTGGTGTTGGCAATCCTATAAAACCTAATGACTGACGTTCATCAAGATTGAACTTTGCAAGACGCAAGGCCGAGAAAGCTGCTATGATAAAGGCTGTATAAGGCAGATAGTCGCGTAATGGCTCAAGAAAAACAGGATAAGACATTACGTATAACTGTGAAAAAATGATAGCTGATGGTGCTGCACCGAAAGTAATAACGTCTGCCAAAGAGTCTAACTCCTTACCAATAGGAGAACTAACATTCAGTAAGCGTGCTACCATTCCATCAAAGAAATCAAACACAGCACCTATAATAATAAATAGCAAAGCAACCTCTATCTTGCCTGCAAAAGCAAAACCAATAGCGATGCAACCAGAGATAAGGTTGCAACAAGTAATACTATTAGGAATATGTTTCTTCATCTTTACTTGTTATTTGGCTTCAACTTAGCAATCACTGTTTGGTCACCTGTTGTCGACTGTCCCATCTTAACACATACCTCAGAACCTACAGGAAGGAAGATATCAACACGACTACCTAACTTAATAAAACCAAGATGCTCATCAATATAACAATCTTCACCAGGTTTAGCGTATGTCACGATACGGCGTGCCATAGCACCTGCTATCTGACGACAGAGGATGTCTGTACCATCAGGAGTTGTGATGATAGTATCTGCATGTTCGTTCTCCTCACTTGCCTTAGGTAACCAAGCCTTGTGGAAGTTACCATCAAAATGCTGTACAGACTTTACTACTCCATCTACAGGGAACCAATTGGCATGAACGTTCCATAGACTCATAAAGATTGAAATCATTAATCGGCGTTCATGAAAATATTCGTTTTCGTCTACCTCTTCTATAACAACGATATGGCCGTCGGCTGGAGCTACGACAATACCCTCCGTATCCTCACTACCAAAATAGCGGATAGGACACTGATAGAAATTAAGTACTATACCATAGACAGTACCGAACACGACTGTAAAAATCCAAAATGGTATCTTCGTTGGAACTGCAAACCAGAGAACCAAAGCTATAAGGACAAGACCTATACCTCCGTAGAGCAGTGTATTTGTCCCTTCGTGATGGATTCTAATCTTTTTGAGTTTCTTTTTTATTTTTCCCATGGTCGATAAACGACGTATTTGTTTTGTTGCAAAGGTACTTCTTTTTTGTCATTTCCACAAATTTTCACTCTCAATCTTTTGTTATGTCGGCTTTTCATAGTAACTTTACAGCTCAAAAACGCATAAGTTCAATGGAAGATTACGTACATTTACACGTCCACACCAATTATTCTATTCTTGATGGTCAGTCTAAGGTTACACGCCTTGTTGATAAGGCTATTGCAGACGGAATGAAGGGTATGGCGATTACTGATCATGGTGTGATGTTCGGCATAAAAGAGTTTGCTGACTATTGTGCTAAGGTCAATAAAGGTAGGAAAGAGAAGGGTGAAGAGCCTTTCAAGCCTATCTTCGGATGTGAGATGTATGTAGCACGTCGCACAATGCATGATAAGGATAAGAGTATGCATGATAATTCAGGCTACCACCTTATCGTATTGGCAAAGAACTATACAGGGTACAAGAACCTTATTAAACTTGTATCTAATGCGTGGGTAGATGGTTATTACTATCGTCCCCGAACGGACCGTGAGCAGCTTGAGAAGTATCATGAAGGACTGATTGTGTGTACGGCTTGTATTGCAGGCGAAGTCCCTAACAAGATTATCCATGATGATATCGAGGGTGCAAGAGAAGCTTGTGAATGGTATCATCGTGTCTTTGGAGATGATTTCTACCTTGAGTTGCAACGTCATGAAGTAAAAGACCCAAGTTTAGTGGCAAACCGTGAGGCTTATCCTTTACAGCAGAAAGCCAATAAAGTACTCATGAAGTTTGCACAAGAATATGGTATAAAGATAGTATGTACCAATGACTGTCACTTCGAAGACAAGGAGACAGCCGAGGCACATGACCACTTACTCTGTCTTTCAACGAATGAAGATTTAGATGATCCAAAGCGTATGCGCTACTCTAAACAAGAGTGGTTTAAAACGCGTTCAGAGATGAATGAGATATTCTCAGACATCCCAGAAGCAATGACAAATACGCTGGAAATCTTAAATAAGGTAGAGACTTATGATATTAATCATGGTCCTATCATGCCTTTCTTCCCGATCCCAGAAGACTTCGGAACGGAAGAAGAATGGAAAAAGAAGTTCACTGAGGAAGACTTATACAAGGAGTTTACCACCGACGAGAACGGTGAGAACCCTCTTTCCCCTGAAGAAGGACAGAAGGTTATCGACCGTTTAGGCGGCTATGAGAAGATGTATCGCATTAAGTTCGAAGCCGATTATCTTGCGAAATTAGCCTACGATGGTGCCAAAAAACTATATGGCGACCCTCTTTCTGACGAGGTTAAGAATCATATTCGCTTTGAGTTACACGTCATGAAGACGATGGGTTTCCCTGGTTACTTCCTTATAGTGCAAGACTTTATTAATGCTGCACGACAGGAATTAGACGTAATGGTGGGTCCAGGTCGTGGATCAGCAGCAGGTTCTGTAGTGGCTTATTGCTTAGGAATTACGCAGATTGATCCATTGAAGTACGACCTACTTTTTGAGCGATTCCTCAACCCTGACCGTGTCAACCTCCCTGATATTGATACCGACTTCGATGATGACGGACGCGGCCGTGTGCTGCAGTGGGTAATGGATAAGTACGGACACGAGAACTGTGCACATATTATTACCTACTCTACAATGGCAACAAAGAACTCTATCAAGGATGTTGCTCGCGTAGAGAAACTACCGTCAGATGTCTCTAATGCCCTTTGTAAGGCGATTCCAGAACGCTTACCTAATGGCATGAAGATGAACTTAACGAATGCTATCAAGTGTACCCCAGAGCTGCAGAATGCAGAGGTTAGTGAAGACATAAGGGAGCGTAATACGATTAAATACGCCAAGATGTTAGAGGGAACTGTGCGTGGAACGGGTATCCATGCCTGTGGATTCATTATCTGTCGTAACCCTATTGATGAATGGGTGCCTATTTCTACGGCAACAGACCCAGACTTCCCAGAGAAGAAGGTACCTGTGACCCAGTATGATGGTCACGTAATTGAGTCTACTGGTCTTATCAAAATGGACTTCCTCGGACTGAAAACTCTCTCCGAGTTAAAGGAAGCTTGCAAGGTTGTTAAGCAGACAACTGGCGACGTGATTGACCTTGAGAAGATTCCTATTGATGACGAATTGACCTACCAACTCTATCAACGTGGACAAACCGTTGGTACTTTCCAGTTTGAGTCGGCAGGTATGCAGAAATACCTTCGTGAGCTTCATCCAACTGTGTTTGAAGACCTCATCGCCATGAATGCGCTCTATCGTCCGGGTCCAATGGATTATATCCCTGACTTTATCAAGCGTAAGCATGACCCATCTTTGGTGAAGTACGATATCCCATGTATGGAGAAGTACCTCAAAGACACATACGGTATCACAGTCTATCAGGAGCAAGTTATGCTCTTGAGTCGCCAGTTAGCCAACTTTACACGTGGTGAGAGTGATGCTCTTCGTAAGGCAATGGGTAAGAAGATGAAGGCTATCGTCGACAAGATGAAGCCTAAGTTCATCAAGCAAGGACAAGAGAACGGACACGACCCACAGATACTTGAGAAGATATGGAGCGACTGGGAGAAGTTCGCCAGCTATGCTTTCAATAAGTCACATGCCACTTGCTACTCATGGGTAGCTTACCAGACAGCCTACATGAAGGCGCATTATCCAGCCGAATACATGGCTGCGTTGATGACACGTCGCTTCAGTCAGATTACCGAAATCACTAAGTTGATGGAGGAATGTAAGGCATTGAAGATTGCAACCCTTGGTCCTGATGTCAACGAGAGTCAGATTGGCTTTGGTGTGAATAAGCATGGAGAGATTCGCTTCGGACTCTCTGCTATCAAGGGAATGGGCGCAAGTGCGGCTGATAGTATTGTACGTGAACGCATGGAGAATGGTCCTTATAAGGATATATATGACTTTGCTGAGCGTGTCGACCTCAGTAATGTGAACCGCAAAGCATTTGAAAGTTTGGCTTATAGTGGTGGTTTCGACAGCTTCGGTTTACAGCGAGAACAATACTTTGCAGTCACTGCAAAGGGTGATTTGTTCTTAGATACTATTGTCCGTTATGGGCAGCTTTTCCAAGCCGAAAAGGCACAACAACAGAACTCCCTCTTCGGAGGTATGGATGCTATTGATGTAGTACATCCTATTGCACCAAAGGCAGAGAAGTGGCCAGTCATTGAGAAATTAAACAAAGAGCGTGAACTTGTTGGTATCTATCTGTCAGCCCACCCACTCGATGAATACAGTGTTGTACTGAATAACATGTGTAACACTCGTTGCTCTATGATAGGTCGCAATGCGAATATGACAGAATTGGCAAAAGCTGACGAAGTGACATTTGGCGGTATTGTCACATCTGTAAACGAACGTTTCTCACAAAAGACAGGAAAGCCTTTTGGCTTTGTCACGATAGAAGACTTTGAAGGAACGGGCGAATTAGCATTGTTTGGTGACGACTGGGCACGGTGGAACAACCTCCTGAAGATGAACTACACCGTCTATATAACAGCTAAATGTCAGCCTCGTTACCGCAATAATCCTGACATGTTAGAGCTAAAAGTGCAGAAGATTGAGCAACTCTATGACGTGAAACAAAATCGTTTGGAACGCTTTACCATCTCTATGGATGCAACAGCTTTAGACGATGCCTTCGTTTCGGAATTAGCAACAGTCATCGAGGAACACATCGGCAACACACAACTTTACATACAGTTGCGAACGCCTGACAACACAGTTCTTATGCTAAGGAGTAAGAATGGTGGCGTTAACGTCGACCGTACGCTGATAGACTTTATCTCGTCGAATGAGAAGATGGAGTTCCATATAAACTAAATCAAAAGTGGCACAATCTTTGATGATGAGTAAATAGATAGAAAAGACAATATTAATAAACTTATAAACAGAATAAAAATGGAAGTAGTAATTACTAACGAGAATTTAGAGACTTACAAGAATGGTGAATTACCATTGGTAGTTGATTTGTGGGCAACATGGTGTGGTCCTTGCAAGATGATTGGTCCTATCATCTCTGAACTTGCTGAAGAGTACGATGGTAAGATTGTTGTAGGTAAGTGTGATGTTGAGGAGAATGATGACGTAGCCATTGATTTCGGTGTACGTAATATCCCAACTATCCTCTTCTTTAAGGGTGGTCAGTTGGTAGACAAGTTTGTTGGCGCAGCTTCAAAGGACGTTCTCAAAGAGAAGTTCGACGCTCTGCTCTAAGCTAAACTCTTATAAATATAAAGCCATATCAGTAATCCTTTGATTGGATTCTGGTATGGCTTTTTTTTGTACATAAAGTCTTATCTCTAAACCACCTCACAACTAAAAAAGACACATCAAACTGAAAGTTTTTCTTTTTTTTTATTAGTAATCATATAATTTTATACCTTTGCAACAGAAACCTATCGCTTTTTAAAAGCGCAACTGAGTTTGAACCTTTCGTATCACTTAACTTCATGAGTTATGGAAAAACTATTGCTTATCCTCCTTCTGTTCTGCACTGGACTTCGAGCTAATGCACAATCCGTATCAGGAAAGGTGCTTGATGAAAATAAGAAGCCTATCCCCTACGCAAATGTCATTATTCTTTCAGCCAAGGATTCTACCTTCATTGTTGGCACAACAACCGCTGATGATGGTAGTTTTAACTTCAAGGAGGTTACATTAGGTAATATCCTTAAAGCCTCCTTCGTAGGTTATGAGCCCTTCACTACGGTTCTTTCCAACCAAGACAACCTTACTATCGTACTGAAAGAAGATGCAAAAATGATGAAAGAGGTGCTCGTCAAAGGCAATGCTCCCCTACACAAGATGACAACTGAGGGCATACAAACGAACATAGAAAACACTATACTGAGCAAACTCGGCACTTGTGAGGATGTTCTTGCACATGTTCCGGGACTGACAAAGAAGAAAGATGGCTACGAAGTATTTGGTAGAGGTACACCTATCATCTATATCAACGGTCGTCAGATGCGTGATGCAACAGAGCTTGAACGCCTGAAATCAAGCGATATCAAGAGCGTTGAGGTAATAAGCAACCCCGGAAGCAAGTATAATGCAGCCGTAAGAGCAGTCGTAAAGATACGCACAAAGAAAGCTGTAGGCGACGGCTTTGGCTTCGATGTACGCTCCGCCTACTACCAGTCGGAGAATGTAGACCTCTCGGAATGGGTCAACTGGAAGTATCGCCATAAGCGTTTAGAACTCTTTGGTGCGCATGGCTATTCACTTGACAACGGTCACTATCCCAGCAAAACAACTACAGTTGTTCAAACAGACACCCTCTGGCAGCAGGATTTCACGCAAGAAGTCACCCAAAGGAATTCTATTTTCAAGAATACAGTAGGAGCAGACTATCAGCTAAATGATAGCAATTCTGTCGGTATCAAATACATGCTTAACTTCCCTCATGACTTCCTCCTATCTGGTATTCTTAGTAGTGATGTAACGGCAAACGGAACTTTCTACGACCATATTAACACCTTTGCAACGCGCAAGCTATCCTATCGTCCTTCCCAATTCATTAACCTTTACTATGTTGGAAAGATAGGAAAGATGGACATAGACTTCAATGCCGATTATCTTTACAACAAGCAAAATGACCATACTACCTATCGAGAAGAAAGTCGCAACAAGGTTAGTCGCACCGTAACTTCCGACAATCAAGAGCGTAATAGGCTCATTGCTTCCAAGCTAACCTTGGGCTATCCCGTTTTAGGAGGTAATCTGTCAGTAGGTGCAGAATATACCTATACGAACCGCAATGACACGTATAGCAATCCAGAAAACTATGTTCCAAGCTCAGCCGCACAGCTAAAGGAGTCGAATATAGCTCCTTTCATGGAATACAAACACCAGCTATCAATCTGCCAACTGACAGCTGGTCTACGCTGGGAGGCGGTACGTTTTAACTACTATGAGAACGGACAGCACATTGCTAATCAAAGTCGTTCGTTCAGCAACCTATTCCCAAGCATCTCTGCAGCTACACAGATAGGCGGCCTACAGATGCAATTAAGCTATGCAGCAAGGACACGTCGCCCTTCTTACCGTCAGTTAAGTAATAACGTTTCATACGGCAACCGTTTCTTGATGCAGTCGGGTAACCCACTGCTTCAGCACGAATATATCCACAACATAAGCTTAGGAGCTATGTGGAAGTTCATCCAGTTTGGCATCTCTTACAATGATCGTCGCCACGCCATTGTCTTCTGGAGCGAACAAGACAGCCATAACTCAGCCATCTCACGCATTACCAACACGAATCTTCCAAGCATCAAGACGATATCTACTCAATTAGCTTTTTCGCCAACAATAGGCATCTGGACACCTGAGTTCACGGCATTAATGAAGAAGCAATGGCTCACATTACATACAAGTACGAAGACTTATAAGCTGAACAAACCAATCTGGCAATTCAGCTTCAACAACACCTTTGACTTTGGAAAAGGTTGGTTGTTGTCAATGGAGTCATACTACATCAAGAGAGGTGATGCTGAAATTGGATCCGTTGTACGAAACTCAGGAAGCGTCGACATCAGCCTTACCAAATCCTTCCTAAAAGATAGACTCGCACTTCGCATTCGTGGTACAGACTTATTCCATACACGAAAAGAAGGAGGAATTAGCTACACAGAGTCCATGGAGACACAACAGATTAGTACATACGACAGCCGTCAGTTTGTTCTAACTGTTACCTATAAGTTCAACACTTCACGAAGCAAATACAAGGGTACAGGTGCTGGACAGGCTGAAAAAAACAGATTATAGACAACAGAAAAGCACAAGCAAACTTAGCCTCTGACCCAATAGGCTTAGTTGACTTGTGCCTGAATAACTCCCTACTTACACCCAATTGGCTCTACTTTGGCAGTATATCATAAGTTGTTTAGTACTCCGCACCATTGGTGCGAAGCCTTAACACAATATGTGCGAAGCCTTAGCACGTCATGTGCGCAGCAAAATTACGTACAAAGAAAGAGGGTATATCCAAGACACTAACGTCTAAGATATACCCTCTGAAATGTGTGTTAACACGGAAGATTAATCATTCATATAACGCTGGACACGTGCATACATCAACTCATATTGAGATTTGATAGTTGTATCCTTCGTTGTCTTAATGCGTTCCTCAAGAAGTTTCTGAAGCTTCTGTGCATAGTGGAACACATATTCAGCTGTGCGGTCGATAGTTTCTGTCCACATTGTCTCTGGTTCACCATAACCTACACCAAAGCCAAGGAAAGCCACATCCTGCTTATCATCACGCAAGCTGCGCACCTTACCAACCTGTTTAACCTCAACAATGTTAGCCTTCAGACGTTCAACATAGAGTTGCTGCATGGCGATATCATCGTCGTCAAGATTCTCATCACCAGCAATTGTCTTAGCCCAAACATTATTATACGTATCTTCGCAATACTCCAATGGAGAATAAGAAGTAGAGTCAGCATAATAGCTCAATGCTAAACGCGCAGTTGCAGAAAGAGCCATTTCCTGAATACCACCTGCCAATGTTTTGTAAGGATGAGAGTTGATCTGAGGTAGACGATTCTCAATACTCTCAACACCACGCTTACCAAACTTGCGTGCTTCCTGCAACAACCACATCGCAGCAGCACGCTGTTTCTCCTTAGGCATCACCTCATAACGAGGAATACCAGAAGACTCTGTAGTCTGATTCAGCTTGATACCACCAATGACAGCATAGACATTACGTACGTAACCGTATGCTTGCGAAACAATCTGACGATAGAGCTTAGCCTTACGTGTGCCATCAGCACCATCAGGAATCCACTCATCGAAATGGCTGAGAATGTACTCAAGGTTCTTAAGGCCGTATGTACTTGACTTCACAGCATCATCACCGAGGTCCTCCTCAATGGCGGTTGGGTCATAACGATAACGTGACTGCTGAAGTACGTAACGATACATTGGGTCGTGCGCATGAGACTCTACGAGTGCCATCAGTGGTTTTACATCATCTCTGAAACTCTTTGAGTTAGGGAAGACACGATAGCCCCATTCGATAGCATATTTATCATAGACACCCAACTCAGGAGGAGTCAGTGACACGCCCTTATCTGTTGGCTGTGCAACATAGTTGAAACGAGCATAGTCCATGATAGATGCTGTCGTACCATACTTCTGTGTGAAGCTTGCAGAACGGAGTGAATCTGTTGGGATTGCAGCCGATGCAGCCATGTTGTGCATCAGTCCGAGTGTATGTCCTACCTCGTGAGTTACAATATACTCCAATGTTGGTAACAAAATGCTATCAGGCATATCCAATGTTCGTGCAGCAGGATCAAGCTGTGATGTCTGAATAAATCGCCAACTATTGATGACATTCACAACATCATTATACACCAATACGGTCGCTGTGATAATCTCACCTGTACGAGGATCAACCCATGATGGACCCATCGCATTCTCTGTAGCAGTAGGCAGATAACGAATGCAAGAATACTGGAAGTTATCAGGATCGAAGTTTGGATCATTGGTTGGGAAGTCCACAGCCTGCATCACATTCTTGAAACCGATACGCTCGAAAGCCTTATTCCATCTAAGAACAGCATTCCGCATCGCTGGCTTCCACTTTTCAGGGAACGCATTATCGATATAGAACACAATAGGTTTTACTGGCTCACTGAGCTGACCTGCAAAGTAAGCAGCAGGGTCTTTTGGTTCTACACGCCAACGATTGATAAAGCTTGCATGGTCGATAAGACTGTCATTGACGATTGATTTCGGTGTAAGGAAGTAGCCAAGACGAGTATCACTCAGACGTGGAGTCATCTTATCCTCTGGCAAAAGAGCCAAAGTAAACTGTACACCGATAGAAACTGGATGATTGCTAATAGCAACATTACCACTGTTACCAGTCATATTGGTAACATAGTTGCGCTCCATTGAGATACAAGCGTTGTTTGCAAACGACTTCAAAGAAGTTACCTTAATCCACTCTGGCTTCAAGTCAGCATCCACACGATATGGACCAGCAACCTTTGCAATCACTGGGAAATACTTACTCTCTCTCAAGAAGAAAGAAGAAACATCAAAAAGAATACCTCCAGTCTTCTTGTTTCTTGCCTTGATTGGGAAGCTATAGAAGTCAAGGTTACGATAGTTCGTAGCCTGTGCCTGCTTCGCATTGCCTGCTGGTAGGGCGTCAAGTAATTCAGAGTTGATAGCCTGCATTACAATAGAGCTGTCCTTCTCTACAAAGCGTACGTGTGAAATAGAACCAGCACGAGTACCTACCTCTGCAAACTGCGGGCTTGATACAGATGAAATTGTAGCACCAATCAGCATGTCACGACCAATAGAAGAAGGTGGCAACTCCATGAGGAGTTTCTCACCTGTTCTATAGAACGAAACGAATGGTCCCTTTGCAGAGTCCGTCTTCTCTTCGGTTAGAATACGCTCATAGGCATCTTTCTTCACTACAGAAGTAGTGGTTGTAGCCTTCTTTTTCTTCTTTTTAAAGAAAGGGAACGCCTGTGCTGACAGTGAAAGGCTCAAGAATCCCACTACTAATAGGGTTACATGAACCGATTTCATTGATAAAAATGAAGTCTTTCTCATTTCTTCACCTCCATTGTCTTATTGATTTTGAAGAGCATCATCTCATAGTGTGTACGCGCTTCAAGTGGCAAGTTTGCCTTCAAACATTTCTCCAAAGCTGTTCTCAACTTCAAAAGACAGTTGTAGAAGTAAAGCTCTGAGTTGTCTGCGAGTGTGATATCAACAGTTGGAGCAAGATTCTGAGATGGGTCACCAAAGCCTGGAGTAGCACCAAGATCATCACCCTTCAAAGCCATGCTGGAACCAGAACCACCACCAGAACCACCGTTTCCAGTAGCCTTAGAGACAACACTCTGTGCCTGACTCATGAATGCACGCTGCAAAACACGCTCGCCCTGAGATGGTGCGCGCATGTCAGCAACACTCTTAAAGAGGGTGTTATAGATATCATCAAAGTACTCTTTCTGTGTGTAACTGTTTGGATTCAAGTAAGAAGTAATAGCCACACGCATACGTGCTGCCATCAAATCGTAGCCCATGAACTCTAAACTCTGGTCATAATAGCTTACTGACAAGTAGCCCTTACGCTCGTAGTTACGGTTAGCATACTTCTTGAAACTCATTGCCTCCTGCAAACACCACAAGAGTGAACGACGCTGAAGATCCTTAGAAACAACCTGATACTGTGGTACTCCTGCTGAAATCTTCATATTGTTGAGGTACATTCCACCAACATTACTCAACACCTGCTTGAACAAAGCGTAACGATTTTGTGATATCTGCAGGTATAACTGATCTTTGATACGAGTATCCTCATCGTTCTTAATCCACTTAGAGAGGTTGTTTTCAACGATTGTATAGTTCTTATTTGCAAGGTTTGCACTTGCAATCATATCGTTACCAAGGGCTCCTGCAGCAAGACGTGGGTCCCACTTAGCATTGCGCTCAGCATAATAACGAAGACGTGGGTTTGTCACCTTCTTGTCAACAAACGCCTCAAGTGTATTCTTCTCATCATTGATAGAAACATTATCGGTATCGAAGTAACGATAGTTCCAATCAATTGTAAAGTAGTCGTACATGCCAAGTCCTGTTGGAGCAAGACGTACACCATTATCTGTTGGCTGTGCAACATAATTGTAATGAACGTCATCCATAACCGAAGGAGTAAGCCCCATGGTAGTCGTGAAACGTGCATTACGCAATGAATCAGTAGAATAAGTAGCTGAAGCACCAAGGTTATCCAAGAGTCCTAACATACTACCAGTTTCCTTCGTAACCAACATCTTCAAGCCTTCAGCAAACTTTGCAGCAGACAAACGGTTGCTACGTACTGATGGATCAACAGCACCTGTTTCAATTAAACGCCACTTATGTAACAACTTCTCGACATCAGAATAGATAAACATAGAGGCTGCCATAATCTCACCTGTATTAGGATTGACATAGATATCACTCTTTGGAGCAGATGAAGAACCACTTGGTATGTAGCGAATACAAGAATACTGAATGTTGTCTGGGTCGAAATCGCCCTGCTTCTGTGGAAAGTCAACAACCTCAATAGCATTCTTAAAGCCTATCTTTTCAAAAGCCTTATTCCACTCAAGAACACCCTCACGAATTGGCTGTTTCCATGCTTCTGGGAAGGTATCATCCAAATAGAAACGGATTGGATTAGCAGGCTGACTCAGCTTACCCTTAGCATAAGCCTTCTTATCCTTTGGTACAAGATTCCAACGATGAGAGTAGAAGATACGCTTTGTACCTTCACCTTCCTTTGGAATTCCCAAACGAACTGAGTAGTTAACACCGATACGTGAGTCCATAATACGTGGACGCATTGCAGACTCTGGCACAAGTGCTACACTATAACTAACACCAACAGTTGTAGGACGTTCACCTCCGATAGGCATAGACATCAGAGAAGTAGACACACCATAAGTGAAGTCATTATTAACGATAACATTCGTATCAAAGCTCTTTATACCACGAATGAACGAGAGTTCAGGCTTTGGAGTAGCCTTGATACTATAGTTACCATTCTTTGTTGGCATAACCGATATGAGGTTAGTTGGTTTACCTAACAAAGAAGTTACGTCAAAGACAACTGCAGAGCTGTCGTTGTTATAAGCCATAATGTTAAAGCCCTGCCAAATACCATCACGATAATTCAGAGACAATGCACTATCAAGGTCTGCTGAGTTAGCATTCTCCTTGAAAAGAACATTGTTAGGAGTCTTCATCACTACAGAGCTATCCTGTATGTCAAAATAGAACAAAACAGGATTAGAACTTGTTGAACCAACAGTAACTGTAGATGCATCAGTTGTCGAGTTTACTACTCCACCAAGCATCATCTGCTTCTTCAACAAAGTACGTGGCAACTCAAAGTAAATCTTGTTATCAAGCTTATGGACAGTAATAAACTTACTACGTGCCGTCTCAGTCTTTTTATCTTTGAAGAGACGGTCATACTTTGTCTCCTTCTTTGGTTTAGACTTAGACTTGTCATCATCAGCTTTTGCAACAGTACTTTGCAATACAAGGAGGAGCAATAATGCCCCTCCAAGTAAAGAGTTCTTAAATGAGAAATTCATTCTTATCATTTGTATGTTATTTATTTCTGAATAATGCCTTCACAATACGTCCCGTAATGTGCTGCTTTGACCAACGCAGAGCATTTGTCTGCGTGTCATAACAGTATAGACTACCTGGCATAGATGCCGATGTATCATTGGTTGCAACATAGATGAGATTATCATCATCTGAGAACACCATGTCTACAATCTTCTCAGAACTGCTACCTACAGTGAACAGTGCAGCAGTCGGGAAGTTGCTATTAGCAAGTACGTTATGTGCATAGACTGCATTGCCATTAGTGTAATAAACAATATTCTTGCTGCGAGCAGAGCGTACTACAGAGCCATTAGCGATACCAGAGGTAGAAGGCATTGCAACACGATATAGCACGTTAGCTGCAATTCTCTTATCTGCAGAAGAAGAGTAGTAGCCTGGGAAGATGTATGTAAAGTAGAATGTTCCCGTACTTGTCTGATTGGTTATCAGAGCAAGGTTACGCTGCTTGTTAACACTACCCATACCTACCAACGTATCACCAGTAAAGGTTCCCTTCAAGATTTCAGCAGGAACAGATGTATTCTCAATAGCCATTGCTAACAGAGAGCCATGTGCATTGTCAAAGTAAGCATCACCATGTGCATAGAAAAGGTCGTCTCTCCACCATGGAGTCATGCGGTCTGCGAATGAAACAGAACCACCTACAGCACTTGTGAAACGTGAAGTCTGTGAAATCAAGTTGGTTGTGTTCAGACCCAATGAATACAAGTTATTCTTAGTAACAGCCATTACCTTTGGCGCACCTGGGTCAGAGTTAGCCTCTACCTGTATCACCTTCTCGCCGACTGGAGTCTGGAAAAGTGACAACATTTCATAACCATCAAGCTGGTAAAGTGTTGATGGATTACCTGCTGCAATAATCAGAACATTGTTTGCCTGACCACCGATGGTCTTGTTCCATGCCATTGAGCAAGGGGTACCAAAGTTAATGTTAGGGTTGTTAGGAGCCAACACATCAAGGTGGAAACTCTTGTTTACATCCTCTGTAGGTACATATGAAAGGATTGACTTACTATTGTTTTCTGCCAAGAGATAAACACCCTTTGTATAAGCATACTCAACATTCACATTGAATTCATAGATCTGAATATTCTGACCATTGCTCAAACGAAGACGTCCAGTATAGCTTCCTGAATTCTGAATAGGATAAACAAGTGCAGAATCACTTGAAACCAACTTATGATTTATCTCCCATTCGTAGGTCAGTTTCTGCTTTCCATTGCTTTGCAACACCGCTGGGTTGATTTTCAAAGTATCACCCTGATTAAGTGTATAACTGCTATTCAGAGGTGTCTGCAGACTGATTACAGACACACCATCACCCCCTTCTGTTGAATCATCCTTGATACAAGAAGTGAAGGCAAGAGCTGTTGCAGCTAAGATAAATAAATATTTCTTTACCATAATTCGTCAATTATTTTAATCGTTATACCTATGAACGTGCTTATTCAGGGTTGGCTGCAAAGTAAGCCTTCAACTTCTGAATATTTCTATAAAGCTGTGTCCAACTTCTTGTATTACGTATTGCCTTCTCAATCTCACTTGCATCTGAGTTATACAAAGACAGAAGATAACGATACTTAGCTGGTGTATAAGCAGGAAGACCCATTGCTTGCAGCGTAGGATTGTCCCACCAGTATGGCTTTTCAAGTACATTGTCAAAAGTAATCGTTCTCTTTAGTGCATTAGGGAAACGGACACCAAGGTCGTCAGATGCTTCCAAACGCAGAACAAGACGAATATTTTCATTCTTAGTATCACTAAGATTCTGACGCAAAAGAACTACACGAAAACTTGATGCAAGACTATCGGCTGGAATTACTTGATCACTATTGATTGCCTCAAAGTGTACTCCTGCTTTGGCAGAACTACTTGGGTCAACAACTACTTTATAATGTTGAGCCTGTGACTTTCTCACTCCAGCAAGCTTGACTTTTACAGTAACCGTGTCTGTTGTCACGCTCGTAGGCTGTGTTCCGAACGAATAGTTATATAATGTGTCAGAAGCATTATTGAGGTCGAAATAAACCTGGTTTGCTCCTTCGAAAGTACCATCCTTTGAGTATTCACCTTTGTACTCATCGTTTGAACACGCTACCAACGACAATGCGATGACACCGATAGCGAAGAAGTTTGTGATTGATTTATACATAATCATTTGTTTTTTAGTGTTGTCCGATAAGCAATTTCCATGTAGCTTAGCCTTTTTTCCCCTTATTATATAGGACTGTGACGACTTCGCTTTTCCATGTTTTGCCAATGTCTTAAGTTCCCGCACATGTGGTGCGAAGGCTCAGCACGGATGGTGCGGAGGGCTAACACCAATGGTGCTGCATATTAGTTAGCCCATCAAAGAGCTTATACTACTTAAGTATTATCGGATTACAATATTTGTTTTTATGTTTATATCTCTTCTTTTATACACTCAAGTCAGTGATTTAGCTATGCTAAACGTTTTTACAAGTAGTCTTACTCGTATCGTTTAGCAGTGCTAAACCATGCTAACTCTTTGATATGAACTATTCGTTATGTACTGCCTGATCACCGTACTCATTCTCTCTATCTGGCCAAGGGAGATTGAAAATGGCATCTGAAGGCTGATACGTGTCGATATTTCTGAAGTCAGTGAAACTACGGTTATAGTGCTTCAACGCATAGAAGGTCTGTCCCATACCAGGGAACTCACGCATACGCTCACGCATCATCTCCTGCTCGAAGAGTGTACGTGTAGCTACCTTAGCCGCGTCAACATCACCTAATCCCCTACTCTTTCTTACCTGATTGAGCAGACTGATTGCCTCTGTCTGATTTGTATCATAAAGACTTTCGCTCAAAATATAATACATCTCTGGCAGACTAATCAACACAAAGCCTTTCAACACACCTCTTGTAGCCTCGGCATCATTCTGGATTAGACGGATAAAGCTGAAAGAAGAAGTTGAGCCTGACGTGTTCTCTCTAAAGAAAGAGGTGAAACGGAGGTCAGAGCTAAGTGCTGTAAAGAGGTCGGTCTCATAGAGACTACGTGTATCACGACGACCCTCAACGAAAGAGCCGTAACCTGTAGAGCGCAGGAAAGCTGTACGGATTGCTGTTGAACGATCGGCTGCATAAACACCGAAAATCATCTCCTTACTTGCAGGGAAACGCATCACAGAGTCAAGTGAAGTACTTGTATTCAGCTTAAAGTTCTGTGTAGCATTGATGACTTCACGAGCATACTTTGCTGCTTCTGTGTACTTACCCATAGCGTAGTATACACGAGCTTTGGTAGCCTTTACTGCATATTTATTGAAAAGTATCACACGTCCCTTACTATAATCACGTACGAAAGTATTATCGTAAGTAACATCATTGTCGTCTGTCAACAATGAGTCAGCCTGATTCAAGTCCTTAAGAATAAGGTTGAACGTAGCCTGCAAAGTGTAACGTGTGCGGTTCTTCAAATTGAACTCTGTTGCATAAGGCAGACCAAGTGTGTTTGCATCACTGCGCGTATAGTCTGTACAGTAGAGGCGAGCGAGGTCGAAGTGCATAAAGCCACGCAGACCCAACGCCTCACCATGAATCATCTTGCGCTCTTGTGCACCTGCACTAATATCATTAATGTGTCTCAACACATTGTTGACATTAGAGATATTGTTATACATATTGCTCCAAACAGCATCCACGACGTTGCGTGCTTGCTGGTTAGTATATTGGTAGCGGTTCAGATAATAACTAACATCTTGTGTGTTGTCATAACCGAACTGCTGACCTAACTCATCCACCATACCCCATGAAAGGTTACTACCATAGAGATTGGATGAAGCTAACTTACCGTAGATACCAAACATAGCATCCTCATAACCAGTAAGGTCAGTGAACATCTCGTCATCTGTAAGCTGTCCTTTTGACTGCACATCCAAGAAGTCGCTACATGATGTAAGCAAAGCAAACACCATGGATAGTCCTATATATTTCGTTATCTTCTTCATTTTATCCTAATTTAGTTTTAGAGTGAGAATCGTAATGAGAATTCAAAGCTTCTGTCATATGGATAGTTCAAACCACGCTCTCTCTTCGCTGTTGATAGGTAGAAGAGGTCATTAGTAAGAAGCTCCAAGAACATACGCTTCAATCCATACTTCTGAATAAAGTTTGTTGGAACCTCATAAGAGAGTGACAAACTGCTCATACGCAAGAAATTGTTCTTCTCTACGAAGCGTGATGTCTGATATGGAGTAGTTGTATCGTCGATACGCTTATACTTTGCAACAGTTCCAGGAGTCTTCCATCTGTCATTCAATACACGCTCATCAGCATTGTACTTAGGGTTAGCTCCCTCTACCTTTGTTGCCAAAGTCTCATTATAGAGAGAACCTCCGAAAGAGTACAAGAACGAACAACTCAATGCAAATCGTTTATAAGTAAGGTATGAAGTGATAGAACCCGTACCTAAAGGATTGGTATCTCCGAAGATTACCTTATCATTTGAGTCATAAACGAAAGTATATGCACCATCACGCTTAATAAAGATTTCCTGACCTGTTACTGGGTCGATACCTGCAGAAGGAACAACCTTCAAGGCTGTCAAAGACTGACCCTCTTCATAGATAGGAAGCGGCGCAACACCATCGCTATTCTTGTTCTTCTCATTCTGTTCACGCAGAGAATTACTGATCTTCTTAATCTTATTCTTGTTATAAGCGTAGGTAAGACCGAGTGACCACTGCCAATCTTTATTCTGAATTGGGAAGGTACGCAGACGAAGTTCAAAACCTGAGTTCTGCACCTCACCAATGTTTTCACGTGAAGTTATCACACCCACTGATGGAGCCTTAGTAATATCCAAAAGCAGGTTGTCTGTGTTCTTGATATAATAATCAGCTGAAAGGTCGACACGACCACGGAAAGCAGTGAAGTCAACACCGATGTTGGTGCTCAATGTACGCTCCCATTTCAAGTCTGGGTTACCGATAGTAATTGGTGTAGCACCAGTTCCCTTACCATAGAAGTAAGAGCTATTATAACTATAGGTAGTCAATGCCTGATATGGGTTAAAGTTGATATTACCCAAGTAACCAACACTGGCACGAAGTTTCAAGAGCGAAACTGGTGAGCCCTTCATAAACTTCTCGTTGTGAATATTCCATCCACCACCGACACTCCAGAATGGAGCAAAGCGCTGATTCTTACCGAAACGAGATGAACCCTCATAACGATAGATAAGGTCAAGGAAGTACTTGTTATCCCAAATTGTATTGGCATTAACGAAGAAACCTACACCTCTTGTCTGTGTATCAGAGCCACTTGGACGCGTTGCAGCGTATGCTGTAGCGAAAGATGGATGTCCGAGCTTATCTGAATAGAATCCTATTGAAGTATAAGTAGCGGCATCTGATGACGTAGACTCAATACTTCCACCTCCCATTGCAGTAAGGAAGAGCTTTTTAAAGAAGTAGTTATTATATGATAACATTGCTTTTCCTTGCAATGTTGTGGTATTTACCCAGTTATCAGACAATGAACCACGCTGATCAGCAGACTTATTACGAATCTCGCTATAGGCAAAAGGAGATGTAAAAGTGCGTCTATCCTGCTTGCTACGGTCGATTGTAAAATCTCCATCCAAACGAATCTTCTCACCGAACCACAACTGAATATTGGTCGTATTGAGGAAGTCAAAGTTATTTGTCTTACTATAACTACCCAACGAAGCATCATACAATGGGTTCGCCAAGTCATGATAGAGTGAAGAGCGCAACTGTCCATCAGAGTTATATGGATTCTCATAAGGATTCATCTTAACCCAGTCTGAGAAATCACCATAAGGTGACACGTTACTTGTCACAGATGAAAGTGTCGAACTGTTTGATACAAAGAACTTACCTGCAATATTGTAAGAGAGACGGAAGTTGGTTGAAAGACGAGTACGATCAGAACCCTTCATAACACCAGCATCATTACCATAACGAATACCGAGATTATACTTTGCACGGTCATCACCACCATCTACACTCAAACTGTGTGACTGTGAGATAGCATTACGCAGTGGCTTAGACAGCCAGTCAGTCTCAACACCTCTCTGAATATCATTATATATACGTGCATAATCCTTGTCAAGCGTATATTGAGTTGAAGGACTTGTATCTGTAAACAAACCAGCAAGACGCTCATACTCCAACTTCTGACGTGCATTCAACAAATTATAGTCGGACAAATCAGGTGTTGACAAACGTACTGTTCCACTATAGTTCAATTTCAACTTACCACCCTTCAAGGTCTTTGTTGTAATAACAATAACACCTGCAGAAGCTTTCGCACCATAAAGAGCAGATGCAGAAGCATCCTTCAATACGGTAACTGTCTCGATATCATTCATATCCATATCGGCAACATACTCAGCAGAAACCTGCGCACCATCTACCACGTAGACTGGTGTATTGGCTTGTCCTTCGAAGGTTGCACGACCACGGATATTGAGTTCTGCCACCTTATTAGGGTCAGAACCTTTGAGATTATCATCTGCAATGACCATACCAGGAACGAAACTTGCAATACTCTGCAACACATTCTTCGTACCCACATTCATCAATTGGTCACGACTTACAGCCACCTGAGAACCTGTAAACGAATTCTTATTCTTAGTCTGATAACCCGTTACAACGACTTCCTGCATTTCCTTTGAGTCTTCACGTAAAGTAATATTGGCTGTAGCACCATTCTTTACAGTCTTAGTAACAGTCTTATAACCGATATATGACACATTCATGTGTACCTCTTTAAGGTCGGTCTTAATCTCATATTCACCATTGATATCGGTCACATAGCCACCATTTACGCCATCCACACGGATAACTGCACCGATGATTGGCTCACCGCTACTATCAGTAACCTGACCACGAACGCCGCCCTTACGCTGTACAGTTTCCTTCTTTGCAAGCGTTAGGGTATTACCCTCAACCGTGTATGAAAGTGGGAACTGGTTTGCCAAGTTCAGTAACAAACTTGATACTGACTGATCACGCACGTCAAGAGTAACACCCTTGAGTGCCTTCACGCCTTCATCCGCAAACTTTACATTTAATCCTGTCTGCTTTGCGACCTCATTGGCGAAATCCTCTACCGTTGCATCATGCATAGAAAGAGTTACTTTTGCGCCATTCAGGTCCTGCGCTGACATGGGGAGACTTAATGGACCAAAACATAAAAGGTTCAAAAGAAGAACACATATTATGCGTTGGAGGAATTTAATCTTCTGCATCGTTCTCTAAAATTATGAATTTTGTTACTTGAAATTACAATCTTTTTTTTACTCGAAAACTCTTATGTTAATAATTGTTCAGAGAGAAGAAAAGAAATCTTCATTTCTATTAATACTATCGAGATAGTCCCTTCACAGGTGGACAATACCTATTATATATTATTCTGCAAAAGTACGAAAAAAAATAAAAAACCAAGCTATTTTATTATTAAAAATAAAGAATTCCTTTCATTATTATTAATTTTTGATAGCCAAATATACATTTTAATGGCATTTTCTTTACGAAATGATAGTAAAAGATAAACGATATGTCTAATTCGTATAAGAATCCCTTATACTTTTTTACTTTTATGTTCTGATTGCCTTTCAATAATTTTTTAAAACGTCCTTATACTTACAAACGCCCGTTTATCATAGACAAAAGCTTACTATTCTATCAGCGTTTACATTCCGTAACATCAAAAGTCTTGTGCTTTTGGAGGCTAAAATTACAAACTACTTACTTCAAGTTGCTCGCATATCTACCGTCTTTTGAAGCCTATCTTATGCTCCACACCATTGGTGCTAAGGCTCCGCACCTATAGTGCTAACCACCAACACAAAGTGTGCTGACCATCAATATATCGGGAAAAGATGACATAAAGAGTTCATTATGATTGTTACGAATCATAGAGACATTGATGGTTAACTTATTCAGCGTTCACTTACAAGATTACACAAACCACTATTTTAAACCCGAAGTCCTTATAATTAAAATAAAAATAAGAGGTTGTATCAAAATAAAACCACTATCGGTTTCTTTGATACAACCCCTTTTTAGAATTTATAACTGTCGCCTTTCTACGATCTATAGACAGCAAAAAGCTATGTTATCACGTAAAAATCTTACTGATGCTGTGCACGATAATTCTCCAATCCCTTGTCAAGGAATTCAAGATAAGCAGGTACATCCTCCTTAAAGCTAAAGCTACCATTCAATGGTTTACCCGCATTGTCCAATGGTACATAGAATGGCTGAGCAAGATAACCGAACTTAGTCTGCTGCAAATAGCTCCACTTATCACCGATGGTACGCAGTGTACGTGAAGTTCCGTCTGGGAGTTTCACCTCTACAGGCTGCTTCAATGGAGTCTTATCGTCTACGTAAAGTGAGATGAGAACATAGTCCTTATTCAACTTATCTGCTACACGTGAATCAGTCCATACAGATGCCTCCATCTTACGACAGTTCACACATCCGAAGCCTGTGAAGTCAACCAAGACAGGCTTACCAGCTGCAGCAGCTGCACGCATACCCTCATCATAATCTGTATAAGCAGCATGTACCGTCTGTGGAGCAAGGTTGAAATCCTGTGTGTTAATAGGTGGTGCAAACGCACTAACAGCCTTACAAGGAGCACCCCAGAGTCCTGGAAGCATATAAACAGAGAATGCCAATGAACAAAGACCGAGCATAATAGCTGGTACAGGCATTGCCTTCTGTTCTGGATCATCATGTGGGAACTTGAGCTTACCAATAAGGTAAAGACCCAAAAGACCGAAGAGAACAATCCAAATAGAAAGGAATGTCTCACGATCAAGAATATGCCAGCCGTATGCGAGGTCGGCAACTGACAAGAACTTCAGTGAGAATGCCAACTCGATGAAACCCAATACAACCTTAATCATGTTCATCCATGAACCAGACTTTGGTGCTTTCTTAAGCAAAGTTGGGAAGAGAGCAAAGAAGGTAAATGGCAAGGCAAGAGCCAAAGCAAAACCAAACATACCCACTGCAGGAGCTACCCAGTCACCACTTGTTGCTGCCTGAACAAGGAGAAGACCTACGACAGGAGCAGTACAAGAGAAACTTACCAATGACAAGGTGAATGCCATAAGGAAGATAGAAAGCAAACCTGTTGTTGCAGAAGCCTTATTGTCAACCGCATTACCCCATGAAGAAGGCAATCGAAGTTCAAACCATCCAAAGAAACTGAAAGCAAAGACTGCTAACAAAAGGAAGAAGAACACATTGAACGGTGCATTTGTTGCCAACTCATTCAACTTCTGTGGACCGAAAGCCCAAGTAACAAGCGTTGCCAAACCCATGTAAATAACAATGATTGACAAGCCGTATGTCACTGCATCACGTATGCCCTTCTTGCGGTCATCCTTCGCTCTTTTGAGGAAGAAGCTTACCGTCATTGGAATGATAGGCCATACACAAGGGGTAAGCAAAGCGATGAAACCACCTAAAATACCCATAAAGAAAATACTCCAAAGAGAGCTATTAGTGCTGTCCTTGGTGCTATTGAAGGCTGACAACTCTTTGATAACAGGTTGCCACAAGTTAACATCTGCATTTACTTGTGCATTCTCCTGCTTTAAAGCCCCTGCAGTATCGCCTGGCAATACATCAGACTTTTTTGCAGTATCTGCAGTCATTGTGGTAAGTGCAGATAAACCATCAGCTGCTACATCAGTAGCAGCTGTCGTTGTTTTTTCCGTTTCTGCGTTAGCAGCTGTTGGTGTTGCTGCGGGCGCTGAAGCAGGTCCATTGCCTTTAAAGTTAAATTCTACCTGTGTTGGTGGCAAACACATCTCATCGTTACAAGCACCATATTCCAAGTAACCCTTTATACTATAGGTCTTAGCTGTTATCTTGTAACGCTGAACGAAACCAACGCTATTCTCGAAATAACGTAGTTTCATCTCGAAAGTCTTATCATAGACATTCAACTCTTTACCACGTGTTGTGAGCTTACCTACTGGTGTTACGCCCTCTGCTTTGTCTACATGTAAAGATGCAGATGTAGGACCATCAGCTGGAAGATTCGTTGAATATACATGCCATCCCTGGTCAATCTTCGCTGTGAAGACAACCTCTACCTCTGTTGGTGAAACCTGCTTCTGTTGTACAGAAAAATGAACAGGGTTCTGCTGTGCCATAGCTGTGAGGCTAAACAACAGCGTAAAGAGGATAAATAGTGTATTTCTTCTTTTCATCGTTTTATACTATTAGAATTTGAACTGCAAAGATAAGAAAATTATTTTTATAACATTACATAATGTATATATTTAATATTTATATCCAATAACTTTTTATCAATCTATGTTCAAAAGGTTTTCAGGATTAAGATGAGTTCTCTCGTCGATTTTTATTTTACGTATATTGTTGCAGACAGGTAGTCACCTACCTGCTGCAACAGCTATTCATTTAAGAATAATCAGCATTAATTATGCACCAACGTACCTATATCTTCACCCTCCATAACCTTCTTCAGATTACCGACAACGTCCATATTGAAGACATAAATAGGTAGGTCGTTTTCTTTACACATGGTCGTTGCCGTAAGGTCCATTACCTTAAGACCCTTTGTGTAAATCTCATCATATGTGATTTCAGAGAACTTTGTTGCCGTTGGGTCTTTCTCTGGATCGGCTGTATAGATACCATCTACACGTGTACCCTTAAGCATTACGTCTGCCTCGATCTCAATACCTCGCAAGCTTGAACCAGTATCAGTAGTAAAGTAAGGACTACCAGTACCAGCTGAGAAGATACAAACATAACCTGCCTCCATAGCCTCGATAGCCTTCCACTTGCTATAGAACTCGCCGATTGGTTCCATACGAATAGCGGTCAAAACCTTAGCTTTCACACCGATTGCTTCAAGTGCAGAGCTAAGAGCAAGAGAGTTGATAACGGTTGCACACATACCCATCTGGTCGCCTTTCACACGATCAAAGCCTTTCTGGCTACCACTCAAACCACGGAAGATGTTACCGCCACCGATTACGATACCAATCTGTACACCCATTTCATGTACTTCCTTAATCTGCTTAGCATAATCGCTAAGACGCTCAGGGTCGATACCGAAGCCCTGTTTTCCCATCAAACTCTCACCCGAAAGTTTCAAGAGAATTCTTTTAAATCTTGCCATTATTTTTGGAGTTGAAGGAGTTGAAGGAACTTCTTTACTTTCCCAAACACCTTATTATATAATAAATTCTACTTCTTTAAATTGATATTCACGAATCATACCCTTGCTGTCACGGAGGATGAGATGCCCATCGTCTTCTACTTCAACGATAGCGCCTTCAAACTCACCATCAGCATCACGGAACTTATGAAAGCCTCCACGTCGATACAAAGCTTCGTGATACATTGCACTGATATCATTATATCCGCCCATCTCTAACAGCCGATAGAGTTCTGAGAACTTCTTGATAATCTTTTTCAATAGTTCTTCTTTGTCAACCTCATGCCCTAATATCTGGCAGAGAGAAACGGGATTAGGAGCATCACTATGGAACATTGCCTGATTTACATTCAGTCCCACACCAAAGACACAGTCTTTTATACGCCCCGCAACGAGTTTTGTTTCAATCAGTGTTCCGCTCAGTTTCTTATCTTTCCAATAGATGTCATTTGGCCATTTCAGGCGGATATCCTCTTTCACATAGTCTGCCAAACCTTCTTTCAGAGCCAAAGCACCAGCTTCAGAGAGTAGGAACTGACTACGAACAGGCAGCACCGTCGGGTGTACAAGTACCGAGAACAACAGGTTCTTACCCGCTTCACTCTCCCAAGTGTTCGTCCCCTGCCCTTTTCCTGCTGTCTGATAATCGGCAACAACGACTGTCATTGGCTCATCTTCAGCAGGTGTGTAAGTACGCAGATAGGCGTTTGTACTATCGACAGCATCTAATCTTACGACTTTCACCTCTCTTTCTTTTTCTACTACTGTTGGCTTGAAAAAGCCTAATACGGCATCTATTATCTTCATTTACAATCTATTCTTTATATGAATGGAAGAAAGGCATCCTTCACGTGGCGCACTTCATTGGTTCCTGTTGGCTGCCCTACGACAGTAATTATATCAAAGCGGATATCCAAATTGATGTTATATCGCTTGACGTATGCATTGGCAGCAATCGAGAGCGAACGCACTTTCTGCACGGTGACAGCCTCATCGGCATCAGCAAACTGCTCATTCTTTCGGGTCTTTACCTCAACGATAACCAGTGTACCATTATCTATAGCAACAATATCTAAGTCTCGATGATGGTAATCCCAATCACGATGAAGAATGACATAACCCAACTGTTGGAGATAGCTTACCGCCACATCCTCTCCCCATTTACCTAATTCGTTATGGTATGCCATGCGTCTTTCTTTCCTCAACTTGCAGAAGTTTTAGAAGTTCAGACTATTAGAAGGAGATAAGATAATTCTTTATACGTATCAAATCGATTTACGGATGAAACAAAGGTATTGCCTACTTCTTCTAAAATCCTTAAACTTTATCACTCCCGTCAAGAATTGTGTACATTAATATTCACGCACAAAGTTAGAATAATCTTTCGTAAAATCAAAATAAAACCCGTATTTTTGCAGTATGAGTACAGAAGAACAAAGCAAGAAAGACCTATACTATATGCAGCGTGCATTGGCTGAAGCCGAAGCTGCTTATAAAGAAGGTGAAATCCCTGTTGGTGCTGTTGTGGTGTGCCGCGACCGTATCATCGCTCGTGCCCATAACCTGACAGAGACGCTCAATGACGTTACTGCACATGCAGAAATGCAAGCAATAACCATGGCAGCCAATGAGTTGGGAGGTAAATACCTGCAGGATTGCACGCTATATGTAACTGTTGAGCCTTGCATCATGTGTGCTGGTGCCATCGGTTGGGCGCAACTTCGGCGCATTGTCTACGGTTGTCCCGATGAAAAACGAGGCTATCATGAATATGCACCCAAGGCTTTCCACCCAAAAGCTAATGTTACTTACGGTGTAATGGAAGAGGAATGTCGAGCCTTGATGCAGCGATTCTTTCAAGAAAGAAGGTAGGGATTGAGGAGTTAAGGAGTGAAAGAGAGTGAAAGGAGTTAAGACATTACCTCTGTTCCTGATACTAATAAAGATATAGAAAGGAAAGAGAAAGGGTTTTACCAGTGCTCTTTACGAATATTAGAGGTAAGAGATAAACTGCTGATAAATGCCCTTTTAACTTCTTATAGCTACACGCTAACGAATTATTTACATGAAAATAAATATTTATTGTCGTGAAAATAATTCTTTTTTATCATGAATAAAAATATTTATTTTCATGTAAATAATTCGCTCAAAAGCTGTTGTAAGCATAAAAAAGAGCCGTTATCAAGAATACAATTAATACCATAAAACAAATAAATTTATGCCTTTGATGTCACCTTTTACAAATCAACAACGTTATACAAGTGAATCGGTTCAGAAAGAAAACCAAATGTATAACATATTAAAAACAAATGATTATGAATTATGTAATATTAGAATCAATCATTAAAAGTCTCGTTCCAATAGCAATTGTAGTAGTTCTTCCTATCATAATGGCTTGGCTCTCTTACCGTAACAAACAACACGAAACAGACAAAAGAAGCGAGATTGTTACGGCTATTATCGAGAAGAATCCTGAAGTTAATGTGCAAGAGTTCCTCAGCAAACTGAATCCTCCAAAGAAATCATACAAAGAGCAACTGATGACAAAAATGCATTATGAAGTTCTTTGGGGAACAATTTGCTTTATAGGTGGTATCATAACCATTTCAGTTATGATAACTCTGAGCATCTTGCAAGTTTTTATTGAAAAATTTTTCCCTATAGTCTCTATATTTGGCATTGTCCCATTGGCAGTAGGCTGCGGGCTGTTAGCCGCCTACAACAGTGCCAAAAAGACTTTGAATAATTTGAAAGACAACGATTAGGTTATTATGACAAGAGAACAATTCGTCGAACAGGTCGGTCGGGAACAGGCAGCATTACGCCGGTTCCTGACGGCCCTATGCTGCGGCAACAGTGCTGAAGCTGACGATATTGCTCAAGAGGCACTCATCAAAGCCTACCTTCGTAGCAGTCAATATGACGAACGTGGACAGTTCTCGGCTTGGCTAATGAAAATTGCTTATCGTGTCTTCATCGACTCACGTCGCAAACAAAAACACCAACAGGAACTACCCCTTGAGAAGGCTATCACGCTCCAAGGGAACAGTAAGAGTGATGATGCCTTCCGCTATCAAGAACTACACACTGCGTTGGCAACGCTCTCGGAGACAATGCGCACAAGTATCCTGCTCTATTATATGCAGGGTTATCAGATAAAAGAGATTGCAGAGATAACCGAAAACAGTGAGGATGCAATTAAGAAACAACTCTCACGTGGACGGCAAGAACTTAAACATATTTTGGAAAGATGAACGAAGATAAATTCTTGAAAGACTTACTCTCGGACTATCATCCACAACTATTGGATGACAATGCCTTTATGCAAAGACTGCAACGACAGATGGAACTCATCGAAGAAGTCAAGGCATATCAACGTGCGGAGAGCCGAAAGAACAAACTAATGTCGCTTAAACTGCTTGTTGTCGGTGTTGTTTTGGGCTGTATAGTGACGCTTGCAAGCTTCACATTGCCTACTATCTTTGATAGATATATCAATGGGACTGAATCAGAATTCATCCTTACCTTGCTTCACAACGTTCAGTATATTGGACTGGCAATAGGTGCGGCCTTCGTCACACTCAGCCTATTGTTTACCACGAAATTAGTAAATCTAAAAGACGAAACACCACTTCAATAGTGGTTTCTTTGGATTTTGTTGAAGTTGACATAACAGATAACACGATTACAAAAAAGGTAGACCTTTTTGGGCAAAAAGGTCTACCTTTTTTGAAGAAACCGTCAACCTTTTTGAAGAAATAGTTACCCTCTTCTGAATATATCCAATTGTGAGACTGGAGTAAGTTTGGAGAAATAAAAAAGGAGATGTGCTGTTATAACACATCTCCTCTTTCTTATTTTGTATTTTATGATTATCTAACCTGGATAACCAAGTATTTGCTTGTGCTCCAGAAGGTCTGTGGGTCAGTGATACGGAGAACATACTGTCCGTTTGTATCAGTTGTCAGTGTGTAGCTGCTGCTTGGGTGAGCAGTCAACAGATGAGCACTCTTGCTGTAAAGTTTGATTTCCTTGTTAACACGGATATCAATCTTTGTGAAGTAACCCTTGTTGAAAGAACCCTGAAGAACCTTACCACCGTCGAGGATGCGCTGTGCCTTCAACTCGCTCTTAGTACCGAATACATACCAACCAGTGTTCAACTGCTTGTCCTGTGTATTGATAGTCTCGGTCTTTTGGTTGCTCTCTGTCTGGAGATTCTCTTTCTCCTTGGTGAGGTTTTCCTTCTCTGCTGTAAGGTTCTCCTTATCAGTCTTGAGATTAGTAACATCTGTATTCAGACCAGTGATAGTCTCATCAAGCTCCTTGATATGGATATTCTTTGACTCCAACTCAGCACGCAACTGCTTCAACTCAGTCTCCTTTGCGCTCAATTGACTTGTCAGACGGCTAAGAGTTTCCTTCATTGCATCCCCCTTAAAGCCTGTCTCGCGTAACTGCTGCTGCAACTTCTTAATGAGTTCACGGTTTTCCTGCATACGCTGAGCGATGAATTGGATATTCTCCTTCATCTGTTCTGTCTTGTTAGCAGCCTCACCATTCTTAGCTATTGTCACACGATTCTCTGCTTCGTTGATAGCAGCAAAACCCTGCTGAATATCATTCAGCGTTCCCATCATATCGTTAATCTCGTGATCACGTGCGTCGATAATATTGCGCAATGAATCACTCTGTATTTCGGATGGGTTCAAAGCCGACTTCTTGTCTTGGTTGCAGGATGCCAGTGCAAGTACTCCACATACTGCGAAAACTAATAGTTTATTCATACATTATACTTTTTTATCCGTTTGTTTCTTCCTATCAGAAGACTTTACTTTTTCTTTTCCTGCCACTACAATGACAAACTCACCACGTGGTTCTGTCTCTTTGAAGTGGACTATTACTTCATCCAACGTACCTCGAACGCTCTCTTCATGCAGTTTTGAAATCTCACGACAACAACTTACTTGTCGCTCAGCTCCAAACACCTCAGCAAACTGTTCTAAGGTTTTCACAACTCTATAAGGTGACTCATAGAATATCATTGTACGCGTTTCATCAGCCAAACTCTCTAAATGAGTCTTACGTCCCTTCTTCTGAGGGAGGAATCCTTCGAAGCAGAAGCGGTCACATGGCAAGCCACTTGAGACCAATGCAGGTACGAAAGCGGTTGCTCCTGGAAGCGTCTGAACAGTTATTCCATTGGCTGCAGCCTCACGAGCAAGGAAGAATCCTGGGTCACTAATACCCGGAGTTCCCGCATCTGAGATCAGTGCAACCGTCTCACCAGCTTTTAATCTATTGACTATACCAGCAGAACTTGCATGTTCATTGAATTTATGATGAGACATAAGACGATTCTTAATCTCAAAATGTTTCAACAAGATACCCGATGTACGAGTATCCTCACACAAAACTAAATCAGCCTCCTTCAGGATTCTGATAGCACGGAGTGTCATATCCTCCATGTTTCCAACTGGTGTCGGTACGAGATATAATGTTCCCATTGTTGGTTGCAAATGTAAAGTAAATGAACAGAAGGACAAAATAAATTAGCTTTTTTTACATAACAATCATGTCCGTTTGCAAGGAAAAAGACAAAGTAACAATGATGTTATAATTTTAAAGAATAAATACTACTATCTTCGAAAAAATACAACTTCATTCTACAAATTAACTTTCAGTTCTCTTTTATTTTCCGCTAAGAAGACAAAGAACACACTTCCTCAATAACTTTTAACGCTTAACGTTTATCTATTCTTTTTAAATTATATATCTTTGCAATGATTATGACAAAGATAGACAACCATAACGGTGAAAGACGTCGTCAAGGACGCATTGAAGTGATTTGTGGAAGTATGTTCTCTGGTAAAACCGAAGAACTCATCCGTCGTATGAAACGTGCAAAGTTCGCAAAACAGAGGGTTGAGATTTTCAAACCTTCTATTGACACACGCTATTCAGATGAGGATGTTGTCAGTCATGACAAGAACGTGATTCATTCCACACCAATTGACTCATCTGGTAACATTCTTCTTCTTGCCTCAGACATTGACGTTGTGGGCATTGACGAGGCACAGTTCTTGGATGAAGGACTCACTGACATCTGCAACAAATTGGCAAACAATGGTGTACGCGTCATTGTTGCGGGCCTCGACATGGACTTTAAGGGTATTCCTTTCGGTCCAATCCCAGCTCTTTGTGCCATTGCAGACGAGGTAACAAAGGTACACGCAATCTGTGTGAAGTGTGGCGCGTTGGCATACGTTAGTCACCGTCTCATTGCTGACGACCGTCGTGTCATGCTCGGAGAGCAGCAGGAATATGAGCCTCTATGCCGTGACTGCTACAAGAAGGCAACACAGGAAGAAGCAAACAAAAACGTTTAAAAAGACATATGAGACAAACAATTACTTTTGATAAGTTCATACGCTGGGCATTGATAGCACTTGCCGTTTTAGCTGTTGGATTTATCATCAATGCACTATCTGAGGTTCTTTTACCATTCTTTATAGCATGGCTAATAGCCTACCTCCTCTATCCTATCGTGAAGTTTGTACAATATAAACTCCACATTCCAGGCAGAGCTTTGAGCATAATCATCACCTTTATATTGGTTGCAGCACTCTTTACTGCCATCTTCATGTTCATCGTTCCACCAATGATCAATCAGGTTGATAAGTTTATGACGATTGTCAATCGCTATCTACATGAGACGACACATACCAATGACATAGCGACAATGATACAGAAATGGATTAGGGAGAATCAGACTGAAATCGAAAGATTCTTAAAGAGTCCTGACTTCACAAACACGATTAAGACCGCTATGCCGAAGTTATTCTCTGTAATAGGTCAGACGGCAAGTATCGTGATTTCTATCATTGCATCATGTATCACCCTACTCTATACCTTCTTTATCCTACTTGATTACGAGGTATTGACAAACAATTGGATTAGGATATTCCCAAAGAACGTACGTCCTTTCTGGGCAGGATTGGCACAGGATGCTGAGCGAGAATTGAATAATTACATACGTGGACAGGGAGTGGTTTCACTCTGTATGGGTATACTCTTCTGCATTGGCTTTACCATTATTGATTTCCCAATGGCTATCGGTATGGGAATCCTTATTGGTATTCTTAACCTCGTCCCTTATCTTCACACCTTTGCACTTATCCCAACAGCTTTCCTTGCATTGCTCAAAGCTGCTGACACAGGACAGAATTTCTGGATTATCTTTGCCTCTGCACTGATTGTCTTTGCGGTTGTACAGTTGCTTTCGGATATGGTGATAACACCAAAGATTATGGGTAAAGCAATGGGCCTCAACCCTGCTATTCTACTCCTTTCTCTCTCTGTTTGGGGTGCACTCTTGGGCTTTATCGGACTAATCATAGCCTTACCACTCACAACCCTTATCATTGCTTACTGGCAAAGATATGTCACCAAAGAGGGTGATGGGGCTCAGGTAGAAAACATACCGGCTATTGCTGAGGAAAAGAAAGAAGATAAAGAATAAAGAAAGACAATAGCTATAGAACTATAACGAGCCCCCTTTTCACATGGAAAGGGGGCTTCTTTTTAATGCTATCTACCACCCGCACCAATAGTGTTTACCATGAGCACCATATGTGCTAAGCCTTAGCACCATATGTGCGCAACCTTAACACACTGACTGAAGATAGGAAATGAGGAGCATTCAGGTCGTTATAATGGAGATAGTAAGACGTTAATACCTAACAAAGAGCAATTCTATAAAATAAAAATAGCTCTCCTTTTCACACGAAAAGGAGAGCTATTTCTTATATAATCTACCACTATTAGCTGTTTATCAACACCATGACAACCCAGCTAAAGCAGTCTTTAAAATGCTTATTTATACGTAAGACTCTAAGAACTTAACTGTTCCGGAAACCTTAACAGTAGTTGCTGTAGCTGGAAGGAGTACACTCTCACCTGCACGGAATGAGATAGTATTGCCCTCAGCATCAGTAATCTCACCCTCACCCTTGAGTCCAACGAAGATTACAAAAGAGTCCAAATCACTATAATCGAGTGTCATTGGCTCTGTAAGGTCATAGACAGAAGTGGTGAAATAAGGACAGCTAACGAGTTCTACAGGCTCATTCTGACGTGCCTCATACTGTGTGCGATAGTCTTGATAGACGGTATAATCGATGCACTCAGCAGCTTCCTTGGTATGCAACTGACGATAATTGCCCGCTGCATCCTGACGCTTGAAGTCATAGATACGGTAGGTTACATCGCTTGTCTCCTGTATCTCTGCCAAGAAACAGCCTGCACCGATAGAGTGGATACGTCCTGCTGGCAAGAAGAAGACGTCACCCTCCTTAACAGGATATTCTGACAAAGCCTCAGTAATGGTATCATTTTCAACCATTTCCTTGTATTGTTCTGGTGTAATCTGCTGCTTCAAGCCGCTACGGAGAGAGGCATCAGCATCACTTTCCATCACATACCACATCTCTGTCTTACCACGACCTAAACCCTGTGCTTGTGCCTGCTCGTCCGTTGGATGAACCTGAATAGAAAGCTGCTCGCGTGCATCAATGAACTTAACAAGCAGAGGGAACTCATTACCAAAGCGTTCATAGTTCTCCTTACCCACCAGTTTATCCTTCAATGTCTCAACAAGTTTGTTCAGAGTCCAGCCTTTATATTCGCCATTAGAGACAACACTCTCGTTGTCCTTAACACCTGAAATTTCCCAGCTTTCGCCCACTTGCTTCTGATCAGAAGTCAAATGCTTGAAAGGTACTATCTTTTCTCCACCCCAAAGGATAGACTTCAAAAGAGGATTAAACTTAAACATTTCCATTTTTTATTGCTATTTTGATGTATCAAACTTTATAATAACGAAACCAATCTATGGTCTCATTTGTACTGCAAAGTTACACTTTAATCAGTAGATTACCAAGAAAACTGATAGAAAGGCATTGTTTCATTCTCCTCTAAATGATTGAAAGAATATTGCCATATTGCATGATTACACAACAGACTTTCACCTTTACTCCTGCTCTATTCCTACTAATAGATAACAAGAAATTATCCATCAGTTTCTGCATCGCGGTTTATATCAACAATAAAGCTGTTGTTTGGCTTATGTAGAAAATAGGTTTAGACTTATAAAACCTATACTTTACAAAGCTCAAACAACAGCTTTAGCCTATCATTTTACTTAATTTCAGACATTCGCTTTGTCTGTTTCTGGATAATCTTTTGTGTTGATTTGTCTGATGCAAACACACTGTAGAATCCTTGTGGCTCATGTGCAGGATCGCAGGTGAAGTCGTCTCCAGCCTGCCAACGCTCATGACGAGGTTTTCCATAACCACCCCAACCCCAGAAGTTACAACCAACAAGGAGTCCACCGTTCGCTGCGTTCTCTGCAACAGCTTCCATAACGTACTTGTAATAAGCATCGCGCGCCTTTGTTGTACTCTTCAATGAGAATGAGAAACCATCACGAGGATAACCAAACTCTTCAAGAACAAGTGGCTTATTAAGACGCTTGCAAATGGCAAGATGGTTGTCGATATATTCTTGTGTCTGCTTAAAACTTGCCTTGAGGTCCTCTTTTAGATGTGTCTTTCTTGCCCATTGCCAGTTGTATGGCCAAATGTGAATATTGCAATAGTCCACGTTCTTATCTGCACAGATACGCTCAAAGCAGCCATAATCACGCTCACAACCAAAGACACCTTCACTTCCAAGGCTTATCAGATGATTCTGATCAAGACTGCGAACGAGTGCTGTAGCCTCTGAAAGCCACTTCTCAAACTCTGGTAAAGCTTCCTTTGAGAAGGCACGAGGCTCATTACAAATCTGCCAAGACATGATTGTAGGGTCATCAACATACTTGATACCAGAGTATCGGTTGGTACGACCAAGGATGAAGCGAATATGCTCATAGAACATTAAATGTGCCTTCTGATTAGCCGCAAACTTGCTGGCAAACTTTGTATAAGCGCCATAGCCGTCTCTACGTGGTATCAAAGCAGGTCCCTCATCAGCCCACTCCAAATAAGCACCATAACCCCCACTCCATTCCCAAGAGTTGGTGAGATAAAGCACAGCAACCATCTTTCGCTTGCTCATCTCAGTTAAAAGATAGTCTAATCCTGCAAGAATAGAATCGTTATATACACCCGGACGAGACTGTAAGACAGGCTCTATCTTATCCTCAACACCGGGCAAACCATCTGCACCAACCAAAATACGGAGGTTATCAATACCCAAACGCTGCATCTCATCGAGTTCTCGACGAAGGCGCGCACGGTCTCCTCCTGGTCCTTCAGAGCCAAGTATAGGTCCATACCAGAAGTTTGCTCCCACGTAATAGTAGGGTTTTCCACCACGAACAAAGCGTCCGTTCTTTACTTTCACAAAGTCACCGGCCATCATATTCACAGCCATTGCCAAGGCAATAATTGCCATAAAAACTCTTTTCATATATTAGTAGTAAGTCGAAATATTACTAACTTTACGAGCAATGTTTCCCTTTTAGGGAAGATGCATCTACTTATTAATACACCTAAAGCAAGTTTTTCCCTTACCCACATTGCTATTTTTAGAAGAATAAATGGTTCTTCCGTCCAAATGTTTGGACGCTTTTCGTATTACTTTAACAAAAGAACAGAAGTTACTCATTAAGCAAAAACATGGCAAAGACTGTCAACTATCTACCCTATTATCATCTCCTTTTATTATAAACCTTTTCATTTTAAGACTTCGAAAAACCACAGGCAATGGCTTGAAAATTCATTACATAATTTCAAGAAAAACATCTGTAAACAACGACAAAAGCACATACAAGAAGTACATCTACAACTAACAGGAAATCAATTAGTTATAAAGTTGTAAAGTAAAAGGTGCTTAATTAGACTTCAAAAGGGCGTTAGTAAGAGCCTTAAAGGGCGTCTTTTGCAAGCTAAAAGGGCGTCTTTTAGAAGCCAAAAAAGCATGTATTAATTTTGAAGAGTATGAAAATAGTTTACAAACTTCAACTAATAAGAGAATACGTTGTTTGTAGAAGACAGATAGATATATGGGTCTTCAGGATTTTGGAGTGATAAGTTTTGCCATTTAAGGTTAGGTTTCTGACGAAATGTCACACGGAGAAAAGGAGAGGACGGAGGATTATAAGGAAAAGCAATGGAAGTCACGGAGGCACCGTCGGTGCGTAGAGCGACGGAGCTTGTTTGGCAATTCTATTAGTAATTTATATACAAAGCGTTTATTCCAAAATATTTTTCAAGAATCTGTAGGCTACATCTCCGTCGCTCTTTGTGCCGTCGGCACCTCCGTAATATTGCGTTTACCTCCGTCCCCTCCGTGACTCCGTGTGCCTATTATATAAGACTTTTAGTTTATCACTCCATATTTCGGAAGA
>NZ_JACD01000061.1:0-26400 GCF_000517825.1 Prevotella sp. ICM33 | reverse complement strand
TTATGTTACTATGTCTTCCTCACAAGCAACTTGTTTACTCGTCAACTCGTCAACTCGTCTCCTTGCCAACTTAACTCATCTAATCCTGGAAGTAAACTCTCTTCACGCGATTGCTGATAGTCGTCAGTACCTCATATGGAATGGTATCAAGAGTATCGCTAAGAACGGTGACAGGAAGGTGGTCGCCGAAGATCTCGACACTGTCACCTTCCTTACAATCGATGCCAGTAACGTCAATCATCGCTACGTCCATACAGATGTTGCCGACGTACTCTGCCTTCTGACCATTCACCAAACAGTAGCAGTGGCGGTTGCCCAAATGGCGGTTTAAGCCGTCAGCGTAGCCGATTGGAATTGCTGCAATCACACTGTCACGGTCGATTGTTCCCTTGCGAGAATAGCCTACCGTGTCACCAGCTGGTACGTTACGCAGCTGCAGGATGGTAGTCTTCAACGTAGAGATATTGTTGATTGTCTTGTTTGTTCGTGGGTTGATACCATAAAGACCCAAGCCCAGTCGACACATATCCATCTGACGTTCAGGGAAGTGTTCGATGCCCGAAGAGTTGTCCATGTGGCGGATAATCTTATGGCTGAAAGCAGCTTGAAGCTTCTTGCTGCCCTCATCGAAGAGTGCAAACTGATGAGCAGAGAACTCGTCGAAGTTGTCAGCATCAGAGCCAACGAAGTGAGAGAAGACCGAACGAGGGATGATAGCGTTCTGTTGTTTCAGTCGCTTAATCAGTTCGTCCATATCCTTCTGTGGGTCAAAACCTAATCGGTGCATACCCGTGTCGAGCTTAATATGAACAGGGAAGCCCGTGATACCCTCCTTCTGTGCGGCCTTCACGAGTGCATCCATGAGTCGGAAGCTATACACCTCAGGCTCAAGGTCGTAGTCGAAGAGCGTCTTAAAGGAAGTCATCTCTGGGTTCATAATCATGATATTGCTTGTGATACCGTTCTTACGGAGCGTCACACCCTCGTCGGCAACAGCCACAGCGAGGTAGTCAACACGATGATCCTGTAAGGTCTTTGCTATCTCTACCGCACCAGCTCCATAGGCATCAGCCTTAATCATACAAACCAATTTCGTCTCAGGCTTAAGGAAAGAGCGATACCAGTTGAGGTTGTCAACAACAGCATTGAGGTTTACTTCCAACACTGTTTCATGCACCTTCTTCACCAAGAGTTCTGTCAGTCGGTCGAAACCAAACTGTCGTGCGCCCTTCAATAAGATTACCTCATCGTGCAAGTTAGCGAAGACATTGCTGTGGATAAAGGAGTTAACGGTAGCAAAGAAATGCTTTTCGCCTAAATGCTTAAAGGCAGAACGCTGTGCCAAGAGTCCTTCACCAATACCGATAAACTTCTCAACACCGCGCTTCTCGCAGAGGAAAGCCACCTTATTATATAGGTCTTTATCTGTGTCACCACTCTGCAGGATATCGCTCAGAATCAATGTGCGACGACGTCCCTTATGGTCAGGACGACGATTCATGAAGTCGAGTGCAATATCGAGTGAGTTGAAATCAGAGTTATAAGAATCGTTGATAAGCGTACAGCCATGCTGTCCCTCCTTCACCTCCAAGCGCATAGCGACCGGCTCTAACTGTGCCATTCGCTCGCTGATAGTAGCAGAGGTGAGTCCTAAATGGAGTGAAACGACTGCGCAGGTGATAGAATTCTCAACGCTGGCATCGTCAATGAAAGGTAGTTTATATTGTCCTTCCGTCTGTCCTTTCCATACATATGAAACGGTTGTCTCAATGTCTTTCTTCTCGATAGCTTTGATATAGAAGGCTACCTCCGTATTCTTTACAGACCAATCGAGCTTCTGACCCTTATAATCATACTGGCTTAAACATTGTGCCATCACCTCATTATCGGCAGAATAGACGATTGCCTCGGTGTCGTGGAAGAGTTTTATCTTCTCGTGGCACTTAGCTTCTAAGGAAGGGAAGTTCTCTTGATGGGCAGTACCTAATGTGGTGAAGACACCGATAGTAGGCTGGATAATGTCGCGCAAAGCCATCATCTCGCCGGGTTGACTGATACCCGCTTCAAACACTCCGACCTGTGTATTCTCGTTTAAGAGCAGTACTGACAGTGGAACACCTATCTGTGAATTATAGCTACGAGGTGAACGTGTGACCACCATCTGCGGAGAAAGCAACTGATAAAGCCACTCCTTGACCATCGTCTTACCATTTGAACCCGTGATGCCGACTATCGGAATCAAGTATTCATCGCGATGACGTTCAGCTAATCGCTGTAAAGCTTCCAGCGAACCAACGACCTTCAAGAAGTTAGAATCAGGATAACGAGTTGCCCAATCCTCAGGCACTACCTCCACGACAAAGTTTCTTACACCCCTTGCATAGAGCTCTGGGATGTAATTCTGTCCGTCGTTACGCTCAGTTTTGAGCGCAAAAAACAATGTTTCCTCAGGGAAACACAGAGAGCGGCTGTCGGTAAGTACAAAGCTTATATTTGCATCCTTATCACCATAACGGCGTGCGCCAATGAGCGTCGTTACTTTCTCAATAGTATAATTCATTACTATCTAAATTGTTTTATTCTTATGCAAAGATAGTGAAAAGTCTTAATACAGCGTATTATCCTTGCTGTTTTTTCGTCTTATCATTTAATATAATATCGGTGAGCGCACTTAGGACACACTCCTTTTATCATATAATTGATGGATGATTGTTCGTATCCTGCAGGCAACTCGACCTGTGGAATGTGTATGTCATTGAGGCAATAGGTGCGATGGCAACGCTCACAATAGAAGTGTACGTGCATGTCTTCATCTTCTTCATCGTCATCGCTGAGACATAATTCGTAGCGGACTATATCATTTCCGTCTTCCAACTGATGTACTAAATGTTGCTGTTTGAACAATGCCAGTGTACGGAAAATATTTGACTTGTCAATCGTTTGAATCTTTGCTTCCAACTCTTTTATAGAGGCTGGGTTGTCCAATCCTGACAGTGTTCGTGCTATGAGAATGCGATTTGCGGTCAGTCTAATACCATGTGCTTTCAGCAGTGCTTCGATCTGCTTGTCATTCATTTCTTCCATAGTTATAAATTCAATTCTATATTGGGATATTTTAGTTCCAACATCTTGGCTTTTTCCTTTGTTTTCTTTATGAAATCCTGATAAGCCGCAGCCTCTGGATGAAACGGGCGGTGCGCCAATGCCTCTTTGATAGGTCGCCATTCCTCCAGAAACTGTTTGGCTTCTGCAGAGAAACAGGTTGCCACAAGCTGTTCCCAGATGTATTCTACAGCCTGCTCGTTGGGGTGCAGCATATCTGCTTTGTAGAAACGATAGTCGCGCAATTCGTCATTGACAATCTCATAGGCTGGGAAGTAATAGACCCTCTCTCCTTCTTTCTTAATCACCTTGTCGGCAGCCAACAGTAACACAGCCTTTGACAACTGACTTCCGTGATAGCCATATTTGGCATAACGGATAGGGCTGACCGTGATGATAATATTGACCTTTGGATTCGCTTGGCGTAGTAGGGTGATCGCCTCGCGCAGTGCGTCGGCACACTCCTCAACCGTAAGTTCGCGCTCTTCAAACTCTCGTTGTGGACGTTTCTGGCAGTTGTCAACAATTTCGCCTGTAGCTCGCTCCACATAGACATGGTTGGTTCCCAATGTGAATACAGCTGTGTCAAACGTATGGTTTGCCACCTTCTTCACCGTATGTAGCACTGAAACAGGGTTATACATCACACCGAAGGGGTTTACCATGGCACGAAACTTCTCTTCTTCGAATCGCTTACCAATATTGTCGGCAAAGCACGACCCTACAAAAAGAATCCGCTCACAAGGTTCCAACTCAAATGTTGGACGGGGGATGTTGACAATTGTTCTAAATTCCATTGAGCGCAAAGGTAAGAAAAAAATGGATAGAATACTCAAATGAAAAGAATATTTTTCATACTTTTTATTGCTTAAATATTCATATCAGAGAATTATTCTGTAAGATAATGTTCAATCTCATATATTATTTGTATATTTGCCCTACTTATAAGCTTATTGTTTTTAAGTTGAGTAATGATATGGATCAAAAGACATTAGAGTTTGTTACTTATTGCATCGGCAAGTTGTCAGTAATGCTGAAACTACCACAACAAGAAGTGTATCGTAGGTTGAAAACCTCTGGTATACTGGATGAATATATTGTGCCTTCTTATGATGTCTTGCATACATTCGGCTCTCGTTATCTGATGGAAGATTTGACGGAATACATGAAAGAGAAAGGAGTTTTATAAATCAAGAATACACCTAATGTACACATACAATTACCCACACCCAGCCGTAACGGCTGACTGTCTTGTTTTTGCCCGAACTGATGAGGGGATGAAACTGCTGTTGATACAGCGGAAAAACGAACCTTGTAAGGGGAAATGGGCATTCCCTGGTGGCTTCATGGATATTGACGAGACAACGATTGATGCTGCTCGTCGTGAGTTGAAAGAGGAGACTGGTTTAGTGGTTGGCGAGCTGCATCGCGTTGGTATCTTTGATGCTGTCGACCGTGATCCACGTGAGCGTATTATCACCGTGGCTTATTACACGATTCTTGACAAACCTGCAGAAGTCAGCGGTTTGGATGATGCTGCACAAGCAAAGTGGTTCTCCTTGACCGAACTTCCCGACTTAGCGTTTGACCATGAGGAAATCCTCCAAGAGGCTGAAAGGGTATTAGGTGATGGCTGATGGGTGTTGGGTGGTCAATGAGAACAATAAGTTTAATTAGCCTAATTAGTCTAATTAGCCTAATTTTAGATAGCAAATGATTTTCTTCTAATATCTTTGTCATTTGTTTTCCCCAATAAACATTGCTGTTATACTCCTTTGCTCCCCGCACCATTGGTGCCTCTGTGGGCAACATATCCTTAAATAAAATCTCCATAACCTCCGTTCCCCTGAATGAATTTTAGCGTAGTAAAGCGAAGAAATATATTGACAAAATATTCAAAGAAAAGGTAGGAAAATAGCTTAAAAGTGAACTATTTTAGTATCGCTGTAAGTTGCTTGTTATCAAATAGTTGCAAAATAGGCTTTCAAAAGGTGCTTAATTCGACTTCAAAAGGGCGTTAGTAAGGCTCTTAAAGGGCATCTTTAGCAAGCCAATTAGGCGTCTTTAAGAAGCCAAAAGAGCATGTATAGGTTTTGAACTATATGAAAATAGCTTACAATTCTCAACTAATAAGGGATTAAATATTGCTTTTATACTCCTTTACTCTCTGCACCATCGGTGCCTCTATGGGTTGTGTATGTTTAAATAAAACCTTCGTACACTCCGTTTCTCTGTGTAACATTTCGTCAAATGTCCTAAATTTAGGTAGTAGCCTTATCGTTCCAAATGACTGAAGCGAACAGACTTTATCACTCCTCCTTCCGCATAAACCGCTTTTTAGCGTGGATTTAACGTGTATTTCGTCACAATATATTAAAAAACGAATAGAAGTCATCTGCCATACGAAATAATTTAGTAATTTTGTCCTCGGTGGCTATTGTGGTTTCTGTTTGTAGTTCTTTAGAGCGCACAGGATAAGGGGGTGGAATTTCATTAATCACTGAATTTACAGATACTTATACCCCATTGAACTCAGGTTAATTAGTCGCTCAAATTCACGTATATTATCATTTCATATATGAAGAAACTTTTTTTATTTACGCTCCTTTGCGTAATAACGATGACAACACAAGCACAGACGAATCTCTCCGACTATCTTACGAAGCGAATGCCGAAGCGGGAGACGCGTGCCGTATGGCTGACGACACTTGCCAGTCTTGATTGGCCGAAGAACTACGCACGGTCGGAAGAAAGCATCAAACTGCAAAAGCAGGAACTCATTGACATTCTCGATAAATACCAGAAGGCAAATATCAACACCGTACTCTTGCAGGCGCGTGTGCGTGCAGCTACGATTTATCCGTCGGATATTGAGCCTTGGGACCAGTGTATCACAGGCGTTGAGGGTAGGGCACCGGGTTATGGCTACGACCCACTCGGCTTTGCTGTAGAGGAATGTCACAAACGTGGTATGGAAATTCACGCATGGATTGCGACGATTCCGGTGGGCGCAAAGAACTCATTGGGCTGTAGAACGCTGATGAAGAAGGGCTTTCGAATTCGAAACTTCTCAACGGGTTCTTATCTCGACCCTGCTGATCCCGGTGTTGCACCTTACCTTGCCTCTATCTGTGGAGAGATTGTAAGAAAGTATGATGTGGACGGAATCAACCTCGACTATATCCGTTACCCTGACGGATGGCCACGTCCTTCTTACCGTGATGGCGATACACCCGACCAGCGTCGCAGCAATATCACAGCCATTGTGCGTGCTATTCATGACGAGGTGAAGGCTATCAAACCGTGGGTGAAGATGTCGTGCTCGCCAATCGGTAAGCATGCCGACCTCAGTCGTTATAGTTCAAAGAATTTCAATGCCCACGACCGTGTCTCACAAGAGGCGCAGGAGTGGATGAGGTTAGGGTTGATGGACCAGCTCTATCCGATGCAATACTTTCGTGGCGACAACTATTATCCTTTTGTTGCAGACTGGGTTGAGAATGCTTATAAGCGTGAGATTGTGACAGGTCTTGGTACTTACTTCCTCGATCCACGTGAGGGTAATTGGACATTGGGCGACCTCACCCGCCAGATGTATGTGAGTCGTGACCTCGGAGTGGGACATGCTCACTTCCGTTCTTACTTCCTCACGGCTAATAAGCAGGGTGTCTACGACTTTGAGAAGCAGTTTAATGCTACGCTTTCCCTCCCTCATAAGATGCAGGGTGTTGTGTCAACGGCTGCCATGCCTTACGCTGTCAACTCCTCATTGGTAGAACGTCGAGAGGATAAGTCGGTGATTCTGAGGTGGAAGGCGGTCACTCCTTATTATAATATATACGCCAGCTACACCTATCCTGTTGATACAGAGGATGCGCGAAACCTGCTCTTTGCACGTTATACTGGGCAGACGCTGCAGTTGAAGAATGTGGATCCTAACCTCTATTTTGCGGTTAGAGGTATGGATCGTTACGGACTTGAAACGCCTGCTTTACAGGAGAATATGAAGTCTACATCGCTTTCGAAGTCTCCTGTTTCACTGCTCGCTAATGATGGTAACACCCTCACCCTCCCTGCTGCAGCAAAGCTAACGGATGCCGATCGTTATGTAATCCTCTCTTTGCAGGGTGTCATTCTCCGTATTGTCAACGCTAAATCGGTAAGAAACAACCAGTTATATATCGGCTCTCTGTCCGATGGTATGTATTCCCTCAAGGTCTATAACCACAAGAAGAAGTCCTTCACCTTAGGGGCATTTATGGTTAAGAGAGGAAGTTGACAGGTGGACGAGTAGACAAGTAAACGAGTTGATTGCGTTGTTAAGTTGACGAGTTAACAAGTTGCTTGCAAAGAGAGACAAAGTAACAAGGTAAGTTGACGAGTCAACGAGTTGACAAGTCAACAAGTTAATTGCGAAAGAAGACAAAGTAACAGGGTAAGTAGACGAGTTAACGGGTGGACGAGTTAACAAGTTGCTTGCGAAAGAAGACAAAGTAACATAGGAACAAGTTTATCCTTTATAACAAGTAACTTGTTCACTTGTCCACTCGTAAACTTGTTACTTGAAAGAACTTTGTTCCCTTGTTACTTTGTCTTCAATTACCCTGTCTACAAGCAACTTGTTTACTCGTCCACCTGACACCCTGTCAAAAAGCCCCTGATGCTTCACGCACCAGAGGCTTAGAGAGTCTTTTATATAATGAAAACCTGCGGTTCTTAGAAAGAAGCCGCTTGTAGTTCTGCCTTTATTCCGTCCAAACATGCTGCTAAACGTTCGTAGGTTTTCTCACCAGCATTTTTGATACCGCTACTATACTGGCGCATCAAAGACGGATTGATACCAGCTCTTTTGGCTATTTCGGTAACGTTGAGAAAACTGAAATAGTTGAAGAATGACTGTAAATCATATTTATAAACAAATTCTACAGCAGGCATAGTCTTACCTTGTTCTTCCAAGTCTTCCTTAGCTTCTTGATAGCAGTCTATCAAGTCCTGCTTGGCTTGTTCAACAGTATCACCGCATGAATTGAGACCTATTCCTGCAATATCCTCAGCTGTTCTGCACCAGTAACTTCCATCAGAAGCCTGTTCAACGATAATTGTAACCTTTTTCATTGCTCTGTTTATTGTATGCTCACTGTTTCATAAAGAGTTCTTTCATATAATAAAGAAAAAGAGTACTGAGTTCGTAAAAAGTTAGTTGGGTTACTTCCCAACTAACCTTTTCAAGATCTTTTGCGCAGTGCCTGTGGCAACTTCGCTTGCATGTCTTGGCACGTATTCGGCTGCTCCTGTGGTAGGATTCATCCATTTATCGTGCCTTTTACCGTGTCGAGACAGGATGCAGCCTGCATCTTTTAGTCTCTTTTCCAGTTCACTTTTTTTCATAATATAAAAGAACTCTTTGTCTGAATGACGCTACAAAGGTAACAATAAAGTTATAAACTTCCAAATAAAAAAGTAACTATTTCGTTATATTTTATAATGAGAAAGTATAATTGAACCTTACTACGGAATGGCTGATTATGATATTAAAGGGCGCAAATACGGAGGGTGTTTCCACTCGGTATATACCTTATATATAGCTTTGTAAAATGTCTTCAGTCTTCTTCAGCGTTTCCAACATGGGTGATCATAAGTATGAAATATTAATTCTGAAAGGTGAAGTATGGACTTAATGCTGTGGTGTTGGTGCTTAGCACATCGTGTGCGGATGCTTCGCACATATGGTGCGGGGCGTTGAATGCTCTGCAAATGGTTATTTTGTTTTCTTGTCAATATTTCATTTATCTTTGTAACTTGACGTAGTTCGCTATGCCTTTGTTGTAATGATAGGCAAGATACTCGATAATAAAACAACCAGTTTAGGCTTTAATGGTAATAGGAAACTTAAAGATGATTATGCATAAGGACATAAATCATTTAATTTTTATCGGATTATAATGGTTAAAAATATAAAACATTGTATTTATAACAATGAATAATTAAAAGAATATGTTTATATTTGCCATAAACTTAAAGACAAGAAGCCTTCCTTTGAAAAAGCCAAAAGTAAAGCCTAACAAGTAGGAACTAACATCTATTAGCAGCGGCAGAAATACAAATAATATCCTCAATATATGGGGGAACGCAGCATGGCATCACTTCATGGGTAAGTGGAGAGTTAACGATACTAACAGCCCCTCCTTTTCGTCTTATTGTTCAACATTAATAATTAAATAATTATCACAATTTCTTTTTATGAACATCTGTAAGCGTCTTTGTGCTGCTTTTCTCTTGTCTGTCGTATGTGTCGGACAAGTTTTTGCACAAGGTTATCCTCGCATCAGTACCAAAGGTAATGAGCATTGGTATTACGTTAAGTATCTTCGTTCTAACAACGTGTTGGAAGACAAGGGCGAAAAGCAAAAGTGCCTTACTGCCGTTCCACAGGTTATGAATGGAAATCGCCAGTTATGGAAGGTGGTAGCGGCAGAGAACTTTGGTCGTAATAAGAAGTACCAGTTGGTAAGTAAGAGTGGTCGTACCCTTTATGTCAATGGCACAAATCCTTATAGTTCGCGTTTTATGGCGGCTACTAAGGCTACAGATATTACCTCATTCCACATCTTCCAGAGTATGAATACCAGCTTTGGAACAGGTGCATTCGAGTTGGCACCAGACTCTACTAACAGTCATTCGATGAACCAAGTGGGAGAGATTAGGGCTGGACAAGAGATTGGACTGTGGGATAAGGGCGACATCAACAACGTGTTGACCTTTGTTAGCAAGGATGACATGGAGTTTCCATACTATATGCCAGTCATCTCAACAGCTGCAAATCCTGTTTATTATTACATCCAGTTCCAGACTGGTAACTGGCTTTTGAGTGCCAAAGGGGATAAGGAAACCTGCCAAACAGCCTCATTGCATAATGGTAATCTTGATGACATGCTATGGCGTGTATCAGAGAAAGACGGCAAATACTCTTTTGTTAGCAAGAGTGGAAAGATTCTTTATATCAGCGATTCATACGTCAACGCTGCAAAGGCTCGCAACGTGAAGGATACGCTCTTTACGATGGTGGAGTCAAATAACTTATTGGGTGGCTTCGAGATTGGTAAGTCAACCACAGGACGTAACTTCTTTAATATGTTCCAAGGTGCTGGTGAAGGTAAGCTAATCAGCTTCTGGGACTTAGGCGATGGTGGTAATGTCGTGCGCTTCGTACCAGCAGAAGAGTTGGTACCAGTGTCAGGTATTGCTACTTTTAACCCTGCCAACAAATATACGCTTTGGTATACAAAGCCCGCAACTAACTGGATGACCTCTTGTCTTCCTATCGGTACCGGTCAGTTTGGTGCAACTTTGATGGGCGATGTAGCCATTGACGACGTACAGTTTAACGACAAAACCCTTTGGAGCGGTAAGCTCGGTGGGCTGACGAGTACGGCTGCTTATGGTTATTATCTTAACTTTGGTAACCTTTATATCCGCAGTCGTGGAATGTCAAAGGTAACAGACTACGTGCGTTACCTCGATATCAACGATGCCGTAGCAGGCGTGAAATATACGATGGATGGTGTAGCATACAGTCGTACTTACTTCGCAAGCAATCCTGATAGCTGTGTGGTAGTTCGCTATACAGCCTCACAGAACGGTAAAATCAATACAACCCTTACACTGAAGAATCAGAACGGACGTAACGTAAGTTATACCGTTGATAATAACAATCAGGCAACGATTACCTTTGATGGTCAGGTCGCTCGCCAGGATGATCATGGCGCAACAACCCCAGAGAGCTATTATTGTGCAGCACGCATCGTGACAGATGGCGGTACGATTACTAAGAATGCAAAGGGCGTTATTGAGGTAAATGGTGCCAATAGCATGACTGTTTATCTCCGTGGTTTGACCGACTTCGACCCCGATGCACCGACATATGTGTCTGGAGCTAACCTCCTTGCAGGTCGTGCAGCAGCGACAGTGAATGGTGCACAGAACAAGGGTTACGATGCTTTGCTTGCAGCACATAAGGCTGATTATAAGTCGCTCTTCGACCGTTGTCAGCTGACCCTCGGTGATGTGAAGAATAATATTCCAACCCCACAGCTCATCAGCAGCTATCGTAACAACCAGCATGACAACCTCTTCTTAGAGGAACTCTACTTCAATTATGGTCGTTACCTCCTCATCAGTTCAAGCCGTGGCGTATCGCTCCCAGCTAACTTACAGGGCATTTGGAACGACAACAATACCCCAGCATGGCACTCTGATATCCATGCGAACATCAACGTACAGATGAATTACTGGCCTGCTGAGCCAACCAACCTCTCTGAACTTCACCACCCATTCCTCGATTATATCTATCGTGAGGCATGTGTGAAGCCTACATGGCGTCGCTTTGCACAGGACATGGGTCACGTGAATACAGGTTGGACCTTACCAACTGAGAATAACATCTATGGCTCTGGTACTACCTTTGCCAACACCTATACCGTTGCTAATGCGTGGTATTGCCAGCACCTCTGGCAGCACTATACCTACACAATGGATAAGGATTTCCTGCGCACAAAGGCATTCCCTGCGATGAAGTCGGCTGTCGACTATTGGTTTAAGAAACTCGTGAAGGCTGCTGACGGCACCTATGAGTGTCCTAATGAGTGGTCGCCAGAACACGGACCAACGGAGAATGCTACCGCACACAGCCAGCAGTTGGTTTGGGATCTCTTCAATAACACACGCAAGGCGATTAAGGTTCTCGGTGATGATGTAGTGTCAAAGGCATTCCGTGATTCGCTTTCAACCTACTTTGCTAAGCTTGACGATGGTTGCCATACAGAGGTAAATCCAGCTGATGGACAGACTTATCTCCGTGAGTGGAAGTACTCTTCACAGTTTAATAACCCAAGCAAAATCGGTGTTAACGAGTATAAGGCACACCGTCATATCTCACATTTGATGGGGCTTTATCCTTGTACGCAGATCAGTGAAGATGCCGATAAGACCGTCTTTGAGGCAGCACGTCAATCGCTGATAGCTCGTGGCGATGGTCATGGAACAGGTTGGTCGCTCGGTCATAAGATAAATCTTAACGCCCGCGCCTACGAAGGTCTCCACTGTCATAACCTTATCAAGCGTGCTTTACAGCAGACTTGGGACACTGGAGTAAACGAGGCTGCAGGTGGTATCTATGAAAATCTATGGGATGCTCATGCACCTTATCAGATTGATGGTAACTTCGGTTATACAGCCGGTGTAGCCGAGATGCTCCTACAGAGTCATAATGATAAACTCGTGATTCTCCCTGCCTTGCCAACAACATTCTGGCAGAAGGGTTCAGTGAAGGGCTTGAAGGCAGTGGGCAACTTCACCGTTGACATTGATTGGGCTGCTGCGAAGGCTACGAAGGTACAGATTGTTTCAAACATGGGTACAACCTGTATTGTGAAATATGCTAACGTAGCAAAGGATTATAAGGTGACTACTGCTGACGGAAAGACGGTTAAGGCAAAGCGTATCAGTGATGACGAAATCAGCTTCCCTACAGTGAAGGGCGGTGTATATGTCATTGTTTCAAAGACTGCAGACGCTATCGCAGCCATACAAAAGGCGCAGGACGGTAACATTGCTTCGGTAGACTACTACAGCCTTAACGGTACAAAGACAAGTCAGTCACAGAGCCGTGGCGTGTACATCAAGCAAATGAAGTACAGCAACGGTACAACAAGCACAACGAAAGTAATCAACTAATCACAGGTTATACATCTTACCCACACTTTGGCTTAGGCTGAGGTGTGGGTTCAACTAAAAATATCTATTATCTTTCATTCATATGAAATCAATCAGAAACATTGGTCTTCTCGTATTCTTACTGGCCTTAGCACCAACCGTGCTAAGGGCTGGCACATGGGGTGCGAAGCCTGAACACGGTAAGACCTATTTAATCTCAGTAGGGCAAGACACCAAGAATGTCCTTACTCCCTACAAGTATTCATGGTTAAGGGACACGGGTCTTGCGTTCCTAACTTATGCTGAAGGTAACGATGCACAGAAGTGGAAACTCGTTGCTGTGAGCGGTAAGCAGGACTGCTATCAGTTGGTAAATGGCGACGGCGAGTTGGCTTTCGACATGGCACTCAACGACACAAAGAAAGCCTCTGGCTATCCTTGTATGTGGACACAGAGCATCGCCAATCCTAATCAACAGATTTATATCACTAAGAAAGGCAGTGGTTATAAGTTGAGTGCAGTGTCTGCAAGGAATGGTCAGACTTATTATGTAACCTTTGGTTCTATCTCTTCTGTCAACGGATATTACTGTGGTTATGCGAACAGTGAGGCATCAGCTGCTACGCTACAGTTCAAGGAAGTGCCTGCAGTGGTTATTCCTGAGGGTGCCGACTGGGAGAATGCGAAGGTCTATGAGCGTAACAAGGAGCGTGCGCATGCTACCTATATGCCTTATCCTTCAACGAAGGCTATGAAGGCTGATGCCCAGCGTTATGACAAGCCTTGGTTGGACCCAACAGGGGCAAACTACCTTAGTTTGAACGGCACATGGAAGTTGCGTTGGAGCGAGGGAGCTAAGCCAGTCTTGCTCGGTAAGGACGATTTCTGGGGCGATGGCGTAAGTACTGAAGGCTCTGCGTGGAACGATATCACTGTTCCTTCTTGTTTAGAGATGAATGGTTATGGTCTGCCAATGTATGTGAATGTAGACTATCCGTTTGAAGATCAGCAGCCTTACATTCGTATGAAGGCTGGTTTGAAGAACTCTGTGGGCTCTTATCGTCGTGATTTCACTCTGCCTGCAGGCTGGGAGAATAAGCGTGTATTCCTCCACTTTGATGGTATCTACTCTGCTGCTTACGTTTATGTGAATGGCAATGAAGTGGGTTATACAGAAGGAGCAAACAATGTCAGCGAGTTTGACATTACTAAATATCTCCGCACTGGTAAGAATAATGTTGCCGTACAGGTGATTCGTTGGAGCGATGGCTCTTATCTTGAGGGTCAGGATATGTGGCATATGAGTGGTATTCATCGTGATGTTTACCTTGTGGCTACACCAAAGACTTACTTGGCAGATCATTATATTAAGGCTACTGTTACACCGGGTTCTACTACCGCTGCTACGGGTAGCGCAGCTACATCTGTAGACCTTACCGTATGCAATCGCGATAAGACTGCAGCGAAGAAGACCGTAACCGTAACGCTCTTCGACCCATCGGGTAAGGAAGTGAAGAAGCTGAAGTCTGATTTTGTCTTTGCTGCTGGCGATAGCTTGAAGACACAGACAGTTGACTTCGGAACACTCTCTAACGTGAAACTATGGTCTGCTGAGACCCCAACGCTCTATACCTTCACTTTCAGCCAGTCGCAGGACGGCAAGGAAGAGGAGGCTTTCTCTACTAAATATGGTTTCAGAAAGATTGACCTCAGTAAGGGTTATCTTGAGGTGAACGGCCGTCGTACTTACCTCAAGGGTGCTAACACACAGGACACTGACCCATTGCATGGTCGCAGCATCAGCACCGACCTTATGTTAAAAGACATAGCGATGATGAAGCAGTCTAACATGAATACGGTTCGTACCAGCCACTATCCACGTCATGCAAAGATGATGGCAATGTTCGATTACTATGGTCTCTTCGTTGTTGATGAGGCTGATATGGAGCTTCACAAGAACTGGGATGGCGTAAAGACAATCATCAATAACACGGATTGGACAGGTGCTATCGTTGACCGTAACGTACGTAATACGCTCCGCGACCGCAACCATCCGAGTGTTGTCTTCTGGAGTTTGGGTAACGAGAGTGGCTCTGGTCTGAACATCATGGCGGCTTACAATGCTGTGAAAGAACTCGACAACCGTTATATCCACTATGAGGGATCAACACGAGATAAGGCTGAGGGCACTGATCTCCACTCTGTAATGTATCCTGCAGTTGACCATTCACGTGGTGGGACGACAGGTTCTGTTATCTCAGATGCTAACCATCCAAGTACGGGTAAACCTTATTTCATGTGCGAATATGCCCATGCTATGGGTAACGCTGTGGGCAACCTGCGTGAGTACTGGGAGGCTATGGAAGGCTCTCAGATGGGTGTTGGTGGTTGTATCTGGGACTGGGTTGATCAGAGTATCTACTCTTATGATGCGATTAAAAACAACCAATTGACAAAGAATGGATTCCCTGCTTATATCACAGGATATGACTGTCCGGGTCCTCATCAGTATAACTTCGTTAACAACGGACTTGTCAATGCCGACCGTGCATGGAGTGCTGAACTCGATGAGGTGAAGCGTATTTACCAGTGGGTGGGCTTCGATTTGAATAAAAACACCCGCCAGGTGAAGTTGACGAATAAGTATCTCGACCGCAATCTCAACCAGTTCTATCTTAAGTGGACCCTCCTTGCCGACGGTAAGCCTGTACAGGATGGTATCGTTAAGAAGCTGAATTGCGCTGCTGGTGGTACTGAAACCGTTGACTTGAAGTATAACCCTACAGCCTTTGCTGGTAAGGAACTCTTCCTCAATATCGGACTTTATACGAAGGAGGCAACGAACTGGTGCGACCGTGACTATCCTGTAGCTGAGTTCCAGCAGCAGTTGGCACAGCGCACGGAGGTCCTCGATAAGGTTGATAACACAAAGGCTGATGCCCTTCACGCAACGAAGAATAGCGATGGTGGTTATACTTATGCGAACGGTAAGCAGAAAGTAACATTCGACGGACAGGGTAATATTACCCTTTGGGCATACGAGGGTAAGGACCTCTTTATGCAGAACAATGGTCCACGTTTCGACCGCTATCGTTGGATTGAAAACGATAATCCGATGGAGGCTTATGGTAATGATCCTACCGATAATGGTGTAACTTCACAGACGGCTACCTTCCAACTCTCTGACGATGGTAAAACGGCAACCGTGAATGTTACGCAGAATGGCAACTATGGTAAGGCTACTTATAAGTACACTGTCAATGCAAACGGTACGATAGACCTCGCCAGCTCGTTTGAGGCACAGGGCAACGGAGCAAGACGTTTAGGCTTTAGTCTGAATTTCCCAAGCGACATGTCAAAGGTACGCTACTATGCACGTGGTCCTCGCGCAAGCTATATCGACCGCCTCGATGGCGAAGACTTCGGTCTCTATGAGACGACAGTCAAGGATATGTATGAGCCTTTCGCACACCCACAGAGCAACGGCAACCGCATTGGACTACGTTGGCTCACCCTCACAAACAACGAGGGCAATGGTGTGAAGGTAGAGACATCGGGTGATGTTGCCTTCTCTCTGACCCCTTGGACAGAGGCAGAATTGCGCACAGCACGCCACGAATGGGAGTTGCCAACATCTAATCGTGTCGTTGCACACTTTGATGCTATTCAGCAGGGTCTTGGTAACAAGTCTTGCGGTCCAGGTCCATTATCAAAGTATGAGATACAGAAAGGTAAAACCTACTCAAACATCGTGCGTTTCATCCCTTTTTCGGAAACGGCAGATGATACCGCAAACGGAATCTCTGCCGTGGTAAACTCAGCGACAACAATAGCACAAGTCTACGACCTCTCTGGTCGTAGACTCCCTGAACCTCCTGTCAAAGGATTCTATATTCAGGGTGGAAAGGTTCATGCTAACTAACGCCTTGCAGTCTTCAGTGCCTATGATTTGACTGTAGGGTAGGGGCGCATGTGGTATTCATCATTCTAAGGAATGAGTGCCTCGTGCGCCTTTATATTTCAATGTGGTAACTAAAAAGGTTTATGAAAAGTATCTTTCTTCCGTGTATGGAGGGATAATAAAGTAAGCCAAAGCTATAATAATGCACACTTCTTTCCGTTTCCAAAGAGTGTGCGGAGGCTTAGCACATGGCGTGTTGATGGTAAACACCATTGGTGCGGAGCCTTGGTAAACTCACAGAAGTCCTCTCCGAAGGGGAGAGAAAGCATAAAAGCCTTGTTATGAAGTAGTAAATAAAAAATATCTTTATTATGAAACAAAAAACTAACTATCTATTTCCTTTAGTTATTATCGGCTTATTCTTCTTCTCTATTGGCTTTGCCTTGGGTATCAACTCTTATCTGATGCCAGTATTAGAGAAGTCAATGCACATCTCTGGTGCGGCTTCAAGTCTGTTGCTTGCAGCGACTTTCATACCGTTCCTCTTGTTCGGTATTCCTGCAACCCATTGCATTAAGGCAATCGGTTATAAGCGTACGATGGCTTTGTCGTTCGCTATCTTCGCAGCAGCCTTTGGACTTTTCATCCTCGCAGCGAAGCAGAACTCACTGACATGGTTCCTCATTGCGAGTTTCGTCAGTGGTGCAGCTAATGCCGTTTTACAGGCATCTGTCAATCCATATGTGACGATTCTGGGTCCGATGGATTCGGCAGCACGTCGTATCTCTTGCATGGGTATCAGTAATAAGTTGGCTTGGCCAGTGACGACCCTCTTCATTACTTTGGTGATTGGTAAGGGTATTGGCGATACGCAACTCACCGATCTTTACATGCCATTCACCATCATCATCGGTATCTTTTTGCTCTTGGGTGTTATCGCATTGATGGCTCCACTGCCAGATGTGAAGGCTGCAGGTGAGGATGAGAGTGAGCGTGGCGACGAGGCAGCAGTCAGTTCATACGCTGACGGTAAGACAAGTATTCTGCAGTTCCCACACTTGTTGTTGGGCTGTTTGGCACTCTTCCTCTATGTCGGTGTAGAAACCATCTCGCTCGCTACGGCAACAGGTTATGCACAGTCGTTAGGTTTGGAGGGTGATAACTACGGATTTATCCCTTCAGTGGGTATGATTGTGGGTTATATCTGTGGTGTAATCTTCATCCCACGTTACCTCTCTCAGGCTGCTGCAATGCGTATCTGCGCAATCATTGCCCTCGTTGGTAGTGTGGCTGTAGCCGTAGTGCCAGATCCAGTTATCTCCGTTTATTGCATCTTCTTGATGGCTTTAGGCTGTTCATTGATGTGGCCAGCGTTGTGGCCTTTGGCAATGGCAGACCTTGGTAAGTTCACAAAGTCTGGTGCTTCACTGCTGACCATGGCGATTGCCGGTGGTGCTGTGATGCCTTGGTTGCGTGGTGTCGTGCAGGATTGCACCTCTTTCCAAACCTCTTACTGGGTCAGCGTCCCTTGTTTCCTCTTCATCCTTTACTACGGACTCGCAGGCTACAAGATTCGGACGAAGAAGGAGGATTGATGTGGAGTTAAGGAGTTAAATGGAGTTAGAGGAGTTAAGACAACACCGCTGGCTCATAGGATTGATGTGGAGTTAAGGAATTAAATGGAGTTAAAGGAGTCAAGACAACACCGTTTACACTTGCTTCTTTTTCTAATAAAAAAATTCCACTTTGTTCCTTTCGTCCCCTCCGTATTGTAAATAAAAATCAAGTCTTAAAAATAAAAAGAGCATGAATTGGCTTTCAATTCATGCTCTTTTCGCTTCTAAAAGGTGCCCTTTTGAACCCTTATTAACGCCCTTTTGAAGTCCAATTAAGCACCTCTTATTTTGCTACTTTATAACTAACTGATTTTCTGTCGATTGCAGACTTGCTTTTTATACGTGTTTTTATCCTTATCTATAGCTGTTTTATACGACCTTGTGTAATGATTTTTCAAACCCTTATTTGCAGATTTTTGAAGGCTAAAAAGAAATGATTTTCAATGTCAGAGGGTGATAATAGGGTAGATTGTTGACAGTCTTAGCTATGTTTTTGTTTGATAAGTAACTTCGATTCTTCCGTTAAAGCAATATGAAAATCGTTCACACATTTAACGGAAGAACCAATAATTCTTTTGCGTTTCTATGATAGGGAAGAACTAAAATCAGAATTTCTCGTTTGGAGTGACATTCTTACATTTGGGTATATATAAGAATTTTCAGAGTAAAGATGTTATCTTAAAATAAATACATAATGATGTATTACTTGGTCTTATCGTTTCGTCTTGCCAAATAAATCAGCGTGTGTTCCTGTATTCATCATGAGCAAGGTTAATTCTGTGTTGTTCTGCTCCCATATAAGCAACCAGTCAGGTTGTATATGGCATTCCCATTGCCCATCCCTATTACCATGTAACAAGTGAGGTCTGAATTGGGCAGGAACTCTACCGTTAGTTACCAATTCATTGATAACCTCTTTGAGTTTATCCATTGGCAGCCCACGCTTCTTGCATCGTTTGAGGTCTTTCTCAAACTGGTGTGTTGTCAAAAGTTTATATGCCATCAGATGCCTAACTTGGAAAACAATTCATCTGCATTAGCATACTCGTTGACACGCCCTTGTTCCTTGTCATTAAGTGCCTGTTCGTAAGCGGTGTGCTTAGTTGTGGTTTTATGTACCGTCCACCCCATACGCTTTACGAGCGACTTCAATAACGATGTGTCAGCCTTGGGAATTTCCAAGGAATAGGTGTCTGTTATTGTACTATCTGTATTCATTACTTGTCCTCCTGTATTTTTATTTATATTGCAAATATAGTCTTTTCTTTTGAGAGTGGCAAGAGAATAAAAGAAAAAGCACCAAATGATAATTCAAATGACGCTTTATAAAAGTATCCTCATCAGTACGACATAATAATTCATAATCCATAATTATTCGAACAGAGTTCTCATCAGTACGTCATAATTATGATTACCGATATAGCTCAAGGAGTATAATCAAATCATAAAGTTCAATGTTCAAAGTTCAAAGGATAAAGCGTTAGCGTAATTAGCGAAATTCGTAGTTAGTAAAAGAACATATTTCATAATTCATAATTCATAATTCATAATTATGATTACCGATATTGTTCAAAGGTTAAACACAAATCATAAAGTTCAAAGCTCTATGTTCAAAGGATAAGAGTTTCCTCTTGCGTAACTCACAAGAATATTGTATATTTGCAAAGAACAATTCTTTACCAAGCATATCAGAACTTATAGACATTCTTGAAGGCTGATTGCCACAAGACGAAGCTGGCTTCTTGACGTACTGCTAATGGGTCATGCTACTCGAAAGAATATCTTTTGGATTATGGATTGTATAATGGAGGAGTTCTTGGACGAGGTGTTTTAAACTCAATTAATTCTTATAGGAATAGACTCTCACCAACTGACTTTTGAAGTTGCTGTCACTGCTGTCAGGCTTCAGGTGATTGTAATATACTGAAGGATAGCTTGTTCGTTCAAATGTTAAAAGTGACAGCAAACAAAAAATAAACTTATAGACTACGAATTTATCTAATCATTTTTGAACTTTGAGGTTTGAACATTGAACTTTATGATTTGTACGTTTAATGAACTACGAATTTCTCTAATTATACGAATCATTATTGCGATGTCATTCGTGTAATTCGTAGTTAACTTAATGCTTAGAACTACGGATGACTACGAATTTCTCTAATTACGCTAATATTATTGTGATGTCATTCGTGACATTCGTGTAATTCGTAGTTAGCTTAATGCTTAGAACTACGAATGACTACGAATTTCTCTAATTACGCTAATATTATTGCGATGTAATTCGTGCCATTCGTGTAATTCGTAGTTAGCTTAATGCCTTGAGTAATCGTTTTTGAGGAATAAAAAAGCAAGTTGATAAGTTTATTACAACTCATCAACTTGCTATCATTTAACTTGTTTACTTGTCAACTCGTCAACTTGTCAACTCTCGTTATCATTTAACTTGTTTACTCGTTAACTCGTCAACTTGTTAACATCCGAACTCCCTACCATCCCTTCTTGGTTTGGTAGCTTTGCTTAGTCTGATTATTTTGCTTCGTCTTTGAATCACTGCTAACGCACAGAGGACGAATGTTATACATGTTGTACTTAGGGTTGTTACCACTTCCGGAGCCGTTAACAGTACCTGGATAGAGCCAGCCATTGTTCATGTAGTAAGCTGAGAAAGCTGTTGCCTGTGCGTAGTTGCAGCGGTTAGCGTCAGAAGTCCAGTAGTAAGCCTGACCACCTGGACGCTGGAGACGTGGCGCACCGTCGTTATACTCGGTGTAAGCACCAGCGAATGGGAAGAACACACCCTTATCGATATCCTCCTTAGAGAACTTCTTCATATGTGTGTTACGCTCGTAGTATTTACCCACATAGATACCATTTGGACGGTTTGTGTTACCAATGATATGGCCGTTCTTATCGAGTACCTTACCCTTCTTGCAAGCTGGAACGGTTGGGTCGAAGAGCACACCGACGATGATGTTACAGCCGTCTTGATAATAACCAACATACTCACCCGTCTTTGCCATCAGGTTATCGAAGTCAGCCTTTGTAGGCATCATGAACTTACCATTAGAAGCATAGTAAGCAAGGTCGCCATAGCATCTGTTCTGAATTACAGCCTGAAGATTACCCATATGATATGAATAATAACGTGAGTAGCTGTAGCTGTAATTGTTTGCGCCAGCGATATTGCCCCAACGGAAATGGTCGAAAGCAGAGGTACTGAAGGCACGTGGGAGGAAGTCTGGATAGAGGTTGAATGGGTCAGAATTGGTATAGAAGTAATCCCAAGCCTGCTTAGCAAGTCTGTAACCAGGAACCCAACCCTCTAAATTCGTGCAAGGCTCATACTGCAAGTTGTATCTTCCCCACTTTGTTCCGTCAATGTCAATGCATGAAGTACAAGATACGACAACATCTTCGAGATAGTATTTTGCACGCTGGCAGTTGAAAGGTTCTTTGATTTCGTGGTGGTATATTTCTCCATCTTCAGTTTCAACAGTAAGCACTGGAGCAAAATGTGTGTCAGGAAAGAGTGCTACAAAGAAGGTATCCAATGGTGCTTCAGCTTTTACGGTCAAGTTTCCCTTAGGAGCATATGTCATTTTACCTGTGGCAAGGTCAAACTCTGCCTTGGTGTAGACATTCTGGAGTGTCAAACTCTTAATCTTCTTCAGAGGTTGCCCCTTGTAATGTATAGTCACTCCAAAAATAGAGTACTGCTTATCAAAGGCTACATCTGCCAAGGCATTAACACCTTCAGACGAAATGTTCTTTACCTTATTCCAAGAGTAATCGAAGAATCTGAAGTTCTCAACGGTACCATTCTGATGCCCCTTTACAACTTCGCCCTTGTCATAAACTGTATTCTCATCCAATCCTAAATTAACAACACCCAGACGTGTATCAGTCGCATCATATCTGTAAGGATAGAAAACTGCTAACTCATCGCCATCTTTCCAATGAACATCACCTACAAACTTGGAAAAAAATCCGCTCTCTGCAATAGACAGATAATCGTAATCCTTCTGTGGAGAGGTAATGTTGTAAGCAATGAGACGGTCACCTTTATTCCATGTGATAGGCTTTGTAAGCGACACATTCGTACGTGTCATAGGTGCCTGCACCTCTCTAACAGTAAATGAACGAGTAGCTGAGCCTGCCGTTGCTGATTGTTCGTCAGTAACCTCAGTAGAACAAGAAGCAAGTATTAAAGTGGTTGCACTTAGTAATAGTGTGTAAAAACTTTTAATGGTCATGATTTTAAGTTTTTAGTTATTTGTTAAATGTTAGAACGTTAATCTTCAAAATTGGTGAAGTAATCCTCTTTTGCTGCAGGTGAAGGAGTACCTACCTTTACAGAGCCCCAACTATCTTTAGTCTGACCAATAGGAGGGTAGTTAGGAGGACAAGGAGCTTTTCTGCCACCTGGATTAATACCACCATTATGACCGCCGCCCTTGCCGTCACTCTCACTCAACAAGTGACTTTCCATCTCAACTTTTGTACACGCTGTGTACGGTTTCAAATAATTCTTCATATACATTTTTGTTTTTTGGTTATTTCAATTTTAATTTTTATGAATAATAGGTTCTATATATATACATTTTTTCGAGTCAAGTTCTATCTGAAGATGTAACAAGATATAGCAAGTTAACTTACGAAAATCTCTCCTTATATATAAGAGGTATTATACGCAAAATCCAGATATACTAAACGCATTTTTTTAAGTGTAACATAAAGTTTGACGAAGCAAAGATATACAAAAAACGTATACACAATTATATTTCTATTGATAAAAATAACTAATAAAGATTTACGAATCTGACATTCTTAAATTACGTAAAATTCAGTGTTAAATAGACTTTCAAAAGCAAAAATTCTAACTAAAAAACACAACCAAAATACAACATAAGTTAAGCGATGAAACAAGGCTTAACCCCTTTAAGCATAAGAAGTTGGTTTGTTAAGTGTAAAAAATATACTTTTCGGGTGCTACTTAGGGTAAAAAGCTGGTTTAAAAAGAGATATAAAAGGCTTACCTTTTCTCTCATCAAGATAGTAGTAAAGTGCTACGACTTTCCTATGTAATAAATATGCAGGTTATGAGGGTGGGATTAACTTAAATTCTTTTATCTTAAAATGTCAATATCAGAATTGACTTAATCAGTAAAAGGGTGGGTGAGTAGCTACGAAACCATGTTAAAAAGCATATAACTTGCAAGCTTTTTTATACGAAAACTTAAAAACTTCTTTACATCTTAATATGCAAACTTATGCATATTTCACAACTTAAGAATCAGATTCCCCAATTAATCGAACGGAGTTCTTATCCGTATATCAGTGTTTATAAATACGACCACGTCGCGCATATATACATATTACGGAGCCATATGAGACGATATAAAACAAAACTTGCCAACGAATCGTACTTCACTGAGTTGTCCGAAGACAGCTCAACGCTGTACGAGCGTTGGCAAGATTATATTTTAAACCTGCAGCTTTAAGAAGGGAACTTCCTAAAGAGAGGAGTTACAAAGCGGTTTACTCAAATTTCATTGTATAAGAACCATTAGAGCTATCAGGACCATCCAAAGTAACAACACTATTACTAAAGGTTAAGCAGTATGCCCAGTTACTGTCATCAGGATGAGCACTTGACGTCCAATAGCTTCCCTTGGTTCCAATATTCGTAAAACTACCAAAAGAATAATAACCTAAAGCAGGAACAAAGAAGTAACGATTAAAATAATTTTGAACAGGTGTTCCTTGCTTAGGGGTATTTGAAACAGAACCTCCATTATTACGCATATCAGTACCATTAGGGGCACGCTGACTATCAAAATAGTATGTATAGCTAATAGATGCCTTAGTCTTAAACCACATACCACCCTTATGCAGGTGACCCATAGCTGACCAAAGTTTCTCACCATCCCAATGTGGATCACCTTTCAAAACATAGGCTGCCATCTCATTAACGTTAGGAAGATCCTTACAAGAATTATTTATCGCATCATAACGTTTGTTACCGCCTCCTGAGTTATTATAAAAATTATCTTCGACCTGCGCGTATTTACCTTCATAACCATCTAGCACAAGCTGCCAAGGGTCAGCAGAATCCCACTCATGACCATTCCAGTAATTATTCTTTGCATCCCACATGTAATACTGTCTACCATCGTAATCTGTTACATTGATATTGGCAGTCATATCATAGTAGTCGTTCTTCTCATATTTGAACGAATCGTATGTCTTAGTAATCGCACCCTCAACGTTTGTTACATAGTCCTTAATCCAATAGCGTACGGTCAAGGCATGTGTACCAGGACGAATTACCACGTAGGCACCATTAGTTGCAACGTCTGCAGTGCTGTTAGTCAATGGGAAACCATTAGCATAAGAACCGCTACCCTTTGTTGTCATTGTAATAGTCTTACCACTACCCGTACCTGACAACTCACCTGTTGTTGTGTCAAGTGTGTAAGTACCAGTAAGGTCATTGTCAGATGTCACTTCAATCTTTGTCAGCTGACAATTCTTTACTGCTGTGTTGTTTGTAAAAGGCTGGAACACGAGGATAGCTGCCTGATGGTCGAGACGGAAGTTAAATACACCGTTACCACCTGTTGCATTTGCTGTACCACAGTCACCTGCCTCACCAATATGTGTGGTGCTATTAGGCTGTGCCTGACTCTGTGCTGCAGAGATTGTTACGTTGTTGTTAAGACCATTCTTACCAGGGTAATATACCTTATAAGTTGTGCTGTTAGTGTATTTACCAGGAACCATAAACTTAAAGCTGGCAGTCTTCTCTGTTGGAGCATTGCTACTCTTGTTCCAAGTTCCGTTATCATCCTTTACATAGATATGATCACCAGCCTCCCAGAAGAAAGCACCATTGTCATAGTTGAGTGATGTACGAGTTGCAGCAGCACCTGTCACGAATGAAGTAAGGTTGCTATTGTTTTCAGTGTTTGTTTCTACAGTGCTTTGTGCAACATCTTCATTAGAGCAAGACGCAAACACCATTACAATGCCACACAATGCTATTAATGATAGCAGGCGCACCTTAAAAGTATGTTTTCTCATTATTAATATAGTCTTTTTATCCTAATTACTTAATTATATTAAAACTCTCATTTGATTAATCTTCCCACAAAGAAGTATGTCCATTGCTTGACGAAGTCTCGTCGCCAACCTCAAGCCACTCAAGTGCTTGTTTTGCATTATTAGCATTAGGACCTTTCTTGTGATTACCAGGTTTATGCTGACCAGGGAATGATGTATTTAATATAGAACTCTCACTGTTGATGCTCATTATCTCTGTCTGAGGCTTCTGATATCCCAATTTAATCTTATTCTGTTTCATAACTTATGGTATAAAATGCTGTTTATTTACTTATTTTATTATCCTTATTCTTAATTTGTAGGACGTAAAAATGTTTACACTCACTCTTTAAAAGTGGGAGTATAAGGGTGATATTGAACTGGTTTTTAATCCTTATTCTGTTATCCTAATTGAAGAACTTTATGCAGTGTCACACTGCTCTTTTTACCTTATTATTTAATATCAAGGCTTTGTTCGTTCTTAATTATATTTATCCCCAAATTACATCCTTTTAGTAATTAATTTTAATTTTATTGGTTGCAAAATTACTGAAATAATTTCAATCTCGCAAGATTTTAATTAAAACAACCCTCACTTTTTTCATTTTTTCACTTGCTTTCTGTTTGTCTAACAAGCTTTTACAAGTAGTGAGAATGTGAAGTTATGAGGCTAAAAAGGGGCTGAAGTTAAAGGCATTGATTAGAAATAGAATAAAGACTTATACACTGGTATGGTACGATAATTCCCAATTAGATGGTCTTATAAAGAGAGATAAGCTATAAGCTAAAGGCAAGTAGATACTATGTTTATATGTCTTCTACACCCTGCTAATTCCCTTATCAAACTATGTTTGTAAACTATTTTCGTGTGATGCAAAGTCAATACATGCTCTTAAATCTTCTTAAAGACGCCTAATTGACTTGCAAAAGGTGCCCTTTAAGACCCTTACTAACGCCCTTTTGAAGTCC
>NZ_JACD01000060.1:0-820 GCF_000517825.1 Prevotella sp. ICM33 | reverse complement strand
TATCTGGATTCTTCCAATTATTCCTTTTCTCCAACTCCTTGAAATAAGATTCTTCCTTTGCTGAATACTTTGGCTGATTGTTAGGCTTAGCTCTATGCAATGAGACCCACAGAATATAACGTGTGCAAGTGCCCACAGAGAAGAGAATACAGGTCCACATTACAATCTGAAGGATAAATCTCTTCCTTGTTTTAGTTTTTCTTTCCTTTTCCATACTTAATATATATCTATGTTCTTATCGATTACAAATGTGTTGCCAGTCTTATACCAATCGAAACGAACTTTTCTGTACGGAACTCTTGGAATATATTTATCTTTTAACTGAAGATATTACTCTGTATCGTGTTTTAATTTAACAAGTTTTTTCCCACGGACTGCATATTCACTTTTGCGAGAATGTCCTAAACTTGAACGTTCGTTTAACCATTCTTCATACTCGAATAATATTACTATTTTCTTCAGTTTAGGAGTCATTCCAATCACATGGTTATATAGATGCAATGCTATGGTATCTTCTGTTTTACTTGGTAAAGAATAGAAAGTTACAGAATCCTCTATTTCTACACAAAGCATATAGGTATAATTTTTATTCAAATTAACCAAATGTTGATGTAATGACTCACCGCTTTTATCTATATTGTATACGTTCCTACGCACGTACTCCCATCCCTCTTTTCCTTCCATTTTATTGAAGTACTCTTTTTCCTTGATAGATAGCTCCGGCTGATTCCCTGGCGCAGGTCGGAATAGTGCAGCCCATGAAAGATAGCATACACAAATAACCACAAAGGAAAGAATCAATATCCATATTGCAAATCGT
>NZ_JACD01000059.1:0-1824 GCF_000517825.1 Prevotella sp. ICM33 | reverse complement strand
GTATGACGCTTTAGGCAGACGCATTGAGAAGGTCTTTGACGGACGAGTATATCGCTACCTNTGGGATGGTGATGTCATCCTGCACGAGTGGGACTATGCCGAGGCTGACCGTCCGAACACGATTGTTACCGAGACTGGTGAGGTCACACTTGACAGACCNGAACCANTTGAGAANCTCATCACGTGGGTTTACGACAGTGACAGCTATGTCCCTACAGCCAAGATNGTTGGTGACANGCATTACAGNATCATCAGNGACTACATCGGCCGTCCCGCCCAGGCATACGATGATAACGGAAACATTGTCTGGCAGGCAGACTATGACATCTATGGTAATCTCCGCAACCTTCACGGCAGCAGGCAGTTCATTCCTTTCCGCCAGTTAGGTCAGTATGAGGACGAGGAGACTGGGCTGTATTACAACAGGTTCAGGTATTATGACCCGAGGATTGGTAACTACATCAGTCAAGACCCGATTAGGTTAGCAGGAAATAACCCAACGCTGTATGGGTATGTGGAGGATTGTAATCAAGAAATTGATATTTGGGGATTAGATTGTAGTAAAATAAAAACTAAAAAGGATCCAGTTCACCATATCGCAACAAATAAACATTCTATTTGGTCTGATAGATTTAGAGAACTTTTTAAGAAAAATGGTTTAGGAAGGTTTAAAAATGGGAATTGGAGAAAAGATATTCTGAATGACCCTTTAAATAAGGTTACTGTTCCTGGTCATAAAGGCCCCCACCCAGAGGCTATGCACCAAGAGATATACAAAAGATTAAGTGAAGCAAGTGAATTAGGGAGCGAAGTCTTTAAGCAAACTCTAGAGGAATTGTCAAAAGAGGCGACAGAAGTAGGCTCTTGGTTGAATAAGATATTAACAAAAACATAATTATAATGTATTATAAGTTAGGTATAAACCCAAGCAGTAGAAAATGGGCAAAGTATGAGAATATTTCGTCTTCACTGTGGATAGACAGTATAGAAAGAACGAGTACAAAACTTTTCAATAATCCAGACTTGTTGAGGGAAGGAAAGCACATTGAGTATTTGGTTATTCGAGATGGGAAAAAACCGCCAATAAATTCACTTGGGGCAGATTTCATCATGTTTGATACTTCTATAGAAGATGTCCTTTCCCTTAATATTGAAGATAATATGGTAGTCGTTGAAAGTAAATACACTGATAGTAGGTACCTATTATTGAATAACTATAAATCAATAGACTGTGTTGATTGGGATTTATCCGAAATAGACCGTTGGCCTGAAGATAAAGAAGTGGCAGAGTGGCAGAATAAGCGAGGGCGTTTCTTTATAAAACCAGTATTAAAAGAAAACAGAATTCCACCAAAAACTCAAGTCTTCCAAATGCAGGAATGGGGTGGAGCCTTTAATATAGTGATTTCAGAAGGTTATAAAGAACTAATAATGAATTTACGTTTTGACCATTCGTTTTTAACTTTTGAAGCTTTAACTTTAACATAATGTAAACTTAATATTGGAATTACATTAATGTTATTTTATAAGTACATTATGATATCAAATAAATGATAATCAACACTGTTCTTTTAAACAAATAATGTCTGGTAAGGGTCATAATAGATAGAAAAAATAAAGAAATATTATTAAGACTGGTGAGGTCACACTTGACAGGTCTGAACCAGTTGAGAATCTCATCACGTGGGTTTACGACAGTGACAGCTATGTCCCTACAGCCAAGATNGTTGGTGACANGCATTACAGNATCATCAGNGACTACATCGGNCGTCCTGTACAGGCATACGATGATAATGGTAATATTGTCTGGCAGGCAGACTATGA
>NZ_JACD01000058.1:0-6397 GCF_000517825.1 Prevotella sp. ICM33 | reverse complement strand
AATTCGGTCATTAGAGCCTAAACATATTTTGTTTTATTATCGAGCAGATTGTTTGACTTTGTAACGCAGGCGTAGCGGGCTACGTCAAGTTACAAAGACACACAAAATGCCGATAAGAAAATAAAAGATGTTAGCAAACAATACCATAGCAAGAAGAAGTATACATATTGTGGTCTAATGACCGATTTGGGTTTAATACACTCGACTATTTATCCTATTATCCTCCTCCGACATAGAAAACCTTTTCATTTTAAGACTTCAAAAATCTACAGACAAAGGTTTGAAAAATCATTACATAAATTCTAATAAAACAGCTATAAACAAGGATAAAACCACGCGTAAAAAGCAAGTCTGCAACCAACAGTAAATCAATTAGTTATAAATTAGCAAAACAAAAGGTGCTTAATTGGACTTCAAAAGGGCGTTAGTAAGCCTCTTAAAGGGCACCTTTTGCAAGTCAATTAGGCGTCTTTTAGAGGCCAAAAGAGCATCTATTGGTTTTGAAGTGTACGAAAATAGTTTACAAACTTCAAGTAATAAGGGAATAAGCTGTTTGTAGAAGGCGGATAAAATAGTATCAATTTGCATTTATCACTTAGTTTATTCCCTTTTAGTAAGACCATCCAATTTAGGATAACCATAGCATACAAGTGGATTAGTTTTTATTCTATTTCCAATCTATGGATTTAACGGAAGAACCATAAAAAGCCTGTTCTGTAAATCTCGAAACTATAATTTGCAGAATAGAGAATAAAAAGATAGAGCCTGTCTCACGACAAGCTCTATCTTCTTTAATTAACTTATAAAATGCGTCTAATTAAATCTATATTACTTAAATTACCCAAATAACAAATATATATACCAAATATCATTCTGAAGTTTGCACTTCGTTATACTAAACCTAACTTTAATCCATTAAACTGTTTGCTCTGCATTACACAGAATAAAGAAACCTAATGATTCTATATTGCAGGTAAAAACACCAAGATTTATCATCATTTCCGAAAGCGAAATTACAAAAAAAATGTTTATGAAGACTACTTTTAGGAGCTTGTCATTTACAAATATAAAGGAAACAGAGAGCTATAAGCGTACTTATAGTAGATAAATAGCTCACAATCAGTACATTTAATTTAATTAACTACAGCCTATAATATAACTTTGTTATTTGACAGTAAAAATGCGATAAACACCGTAGTCGCCCTTTAATATCCATAGATTTTATTTGTATTAAGTTCAATTAATAAATTTGTAACACACTGATAATCAGCAAAGTAATTTTTATAACCCTTTTATATACTTGGAATTGGCTTTTTTAACTTTACTTTCTTGTATGAAAACTCTATTTTTGTCATCAGAAATCTAATCTCAAGAACTCATTTTATAAAAACAAAATCAAGTAATATGATGAAGAAAAAGTTATTAATCGCTCTGACACTTCTATTGTCTGGTACGATGGTGTCAAAGGCATCTTACGCTGATGACTGGAATATCCCGTCAGCTGATGCTAAGGGACGAGTGGGTGCTTTGATGCCTTACACACGTTACGACTCTGAGACAGCAACGCTTGGAGGAGGCGCAACATTGAAGACCTCTCCTACTTGGGACCGTAAGGAGATAGCCTCGCAGGCTTCCCGTCAGTCGTATGTTGACCTTCCTTCTAATGGTTCCTACGCCGAGTGGACTATGAAGGGAGATGCTAATGGTGTGACATTACGCTTTACAATGCCTGATTCTCCTGACGGAATGGGATTGAATGGTTCGCTGGATGTCTATGTAAATGATAAGAAGGTACAGACAGTCAATCTGACATCTTATTATATGTATCAGTACTTTGCTGGTGGTAATCCAACTGATAAAAGTGACGGTGGAACAGCTTGTTTTGCCTTTGATGAGACCCACTTCCTTCTGAATAAGGCACTTCGAGCAGGCGATAGAATCCGTATTCAGAGTTCTGGTGCCAATGGTTATGACTATGGAGTAGACTTCATTGAGACCGAGGTTGTACCTGAAGAGATTGAATGCCCTGCTGGTGCGGTGAACGTTACAGATGCTAAATACCGCAAGTATGTCAAAGGAAATGATTATCTCAAGGCTTTTGAAGAAGCTTTGAAGGATGCTGACGCAGGCTCAAAGGTGCTTTATATTCCTGCTGGAACATTCGAATTGAGCGGTATCTGGTACATCTTTGGATCCGACGTAAAGATTACTGGTGCTGGTATGTGGTATACTAACCTTAAGTTTACGAACCCTAATCCATTCGGAGGAGGTATCTCTGGCGGTAATGGCTCACACGGACCAGATGGCTACTGCAACAATGTTGAGATCTGTAACCTCTATCTTAACTCTAATTTAAGAAGTCGTCATAACCAGCAAGCAGTGTATAAATGCTTCATGGATGTCTTCAAAGGCGGAAGTGTTATCCATCATGTATGGGAAGATCACTTTGAGTGTGGCTTCTGGATAGGCGATTACAACGGTAAAGTAGATTATAGCAATGATCTGAAGATTATCAGCTGTCGTATCCGTAATAACTTCGCTGACGGTGTGAACTTCTGCCAAGGAACATCTAATGCAACAGTTTATAACTGTAGTGTTCGTAACAACGGAGATGATGGTTTGGCAATGTGGAACGATCATACAATGGGTGCTGTGGACGAAAAGAACAACACCTTCGCTTACAATACCATTGAACTTATCTGGCGTGCAGGCGGTATTGCCCTCTATGGTGGTGATGGTCATAAAATCTATAACAACTATATTGCTGATATGTTCATGGCTTCAGGTATTCATCTGAATGATGTATTCCCTGGCCCAAAGTATACAAATACACAGAAGATTAGCTTTGACAATAATATTCTCGTACGCTGTGGAACCAACGATGACAGCTGGCATGAGGACTTAGCAGCCATTGATATCAAAGGTGGTGTACGTAATGTAGTCTTCAATAATACGAAGATTTATGACTCACCTTTCGATGCTATCCGTGTTATGTCAGGCCCAACAGGCATTGAATTTAAGAACACAGAGATTCTTGGTGCTTCCCTTGCAGGACAGACAACCAAGTATTCTACATGGGAACACTCTACTGGTGCTATCCGTTTGGACGTCGATGGTGTGAAGTTTAGCAATGGTATTAAGATTGCAAATGTCAGCGAGGACAAGGTTAAGAACAACCAGACATGGCCTGTATGGACTGATAATAACAAGGCACGTGCGGCAGCTATCGGTTATGAATACCTGAGTGACGCTACGTATAAGGTACCTGATTTCCCTGAAGCAGACACAAGTCAGCAGGGAGGTATCGTCAATCCGTTGGAAGGTATCAAGGGATATGATGTCGCTTTACGAGGTTTACGTTGGGAGAATGCCGAAGGTAATACTGTTCTAAAGGAAGGAGACGATGTTACCTTTAAGTTTGCTCTTCAGAATGTAAGCAATGTCGACATTCCTGCTGGTGTAAATATCGGTGTGAAGGTGACTGTCGACGGACAGGAGAGTTACGTCACTGCAAGCTATAAGAATGGACTGAAAGCAAAGCAGATCGTTATCCTTACAACTCAATCAGCATGGAAAGCAACGGCTGGAGGACACGCTGTAAAGGCTGAAGCTGACTATCGTAATAAACTTACTGATGAGTTAACAAGAGACAATAACAGCCGTGAGAAGAAGTTTAATGTAGCTGAGAAGGATGACAATGGAGACTATACTCCTGTCACAGGAGGCTATGACCTCGTTGTTACAAAGGTTGCCTTCGACAAGAAAACCATTAATCCTGGCGATGAAGTACGCTTCACTGCGACGATTGTTAATGCAGGTGATAGAGACGTACCAGCAGGTACAAAGCTCGGTGTACAGTTCCAGATTGATGGCAATACCAGTGTTATCACATGGAACGATAAGCACTATGGCGGTCTGAAGTCACATCAGAAGATTACACTTTCAGCAACTGGTGGTACGAACGGAAAGAATACTTGGACAGCTACAAATGGTGTTCACACACTCACAGCATGGGTCAATGACACTCATGATTATAGAGATGAGGTGAATGGCAGTGACGACGCTAATAAGAAGAGTATTGAATTGAAGATCCCATTGGGTGCTATCAGATTTTTCTCAGCAAGTGAAGTCAATTCTCCAGACGACTTGAATAACCTCAACCAGACCAACCGTATCGAGGGTTTGACAGGTAAGACAGTTGTGGATGAAGCCTACTATGACCTACAAGGAAATAAGGTTTCAACATCCAAGGAGAATCTAAAACCAGGTCTTTATATCCATAAGGGAAAGAAATTTATCGTAAGATAATGTCATAGCTACCTATGGGGAGTAATCTAATGAAAAATCACCCATAGAACATAAAAGTATCGGCTGGATAGAAGTTCCAGTCGATATTTTTTTGTAGTTATTAATAAAAGTTTTATTTTTGCAAGTAGATTGGATGACAAAAAACATCTGATTACCAATAAACAATACCTCAGATGAATACGCTTATGAAGATATATCTGTCATTATTATTTCTTATTATCCCCCTATTCAGCGCTGCGAATAATGAGAAATGGGAAGAACGGCTACACCAACTCGACCAAAGTTTAGAAAAGAAAAAGCTTTATGAACATGAAAAACTTGAGAAAATCAAACGATTAAAGGACCGTTTGAAAACGATTCCAGCGAAGGATAGATTCGAAATAGACCGACAGTTATTCAAAGAATATTCATCTTATCAATATGATTCTGCCTACGCCTATGCTAATCATCTCCTTTCCGAAGCACGCAGATTGAAGAATCCTGACTATGAAGTTGAAGCACATTGCGACTTAGTATTCTGTCTTTTGTCTGCTGGCTTGTACACAGAAGCTTTCAACGAACTACACTCTATTCACACGGAAGGAACTAATCCCAATGCAAGAAAGCTTTATTACACCATGGCATCACGCCTTTACTATGACGTATCTGACTATACACGCACTGAGCCCTACCAGAGTCAGTACGTGAAACAAGCAGGTATATATACCGATTCCCTACTTCATTATCTCCCAGCAGGCTCAACAGAATGGCTCTATGCGGTTGGAATGAAACAGATGAAGGAACGGAAATACGAGGCTTCTCTTGATACTTTCAAACAGTTCTTACAGAAGAAAGGAGTGGATTTGCACCACAAAGCCATTGTTACATCTTGTATTGGCTGGATTTATCTCTTTCTAAAGGAGAATGACTTGGCAATGGATTATCTTGCACAGGCAGCCATATATGACAACGAAGGAGTGGTCAGAGAGACTACTGCCCTTTGTACATTGGCTAATCTTCTCTATAAAGAAGGAGACATACAGCACGCTACGGAGTATGTAAGAGAGTCGCTCGCAAACGCTAACTTCTATGGAGCAAGACAGCGTGTGATTGAGGTTAGCAGCGTATTACCTATCATCGAACAGGATAGATACAAGATAATGCAGGGACAACGTAATGCTATTGCTATGGCTGCAATAATCTTCATCCTCTTTGTCATTGGCTTGTTGATGGCAGGATGGTTTATCCGTAGGCAAATGATAAAGCTGAAGAAGGCACAAGCACTTATCGCACGACGCAACCAACAGTTAGAAGTTAAGAACGAACAGTTGGAGGAGGTGAATAAAATCAAGGATGAATATATTGGTAGGTCATTCTATATCAACTCAGAATATATCAATAAAGTCGAGAAACTTTATCGTTCCATCGACCGCAAGATATCTATGCATCGATTTGAAGACTTGCGTTCTTCATTAAAAGAGAGTGAATTAGGAGAAGAGAGAAAGTCGATGTTTGTGGATTTTGATGAGACTTTCTTGAAGCTTTTCCCCCATTTCATCGAACGATACAACGAACTCTTTGACGAACCAGACCAGAAGCCACTCGATAAGAAACAACTTACAACCGAGATGCGTATCTTTGCGCTTATCCGATTGGGTATCACTGATTCTGAACGTATCGCTACCTTCCTCAACTACTCTGTACACACCATTAACACCTATAAAACACGTGTAAAAAACCGTTCACACGTTGATAATGATAAGTTTGAACGGCTTATCATGGAGATATAAAAAGCCTCTCTAAGACTTTTAAACCCCAATCAATCATTAACCACAATATGTATTGTAATCTAATGACTGATTGGGGTTAAATACTTCGAAAATATACAGACAAGGGTTTGAAAAATAATTACATAATTTCAAATAAGAAATCTATAAATAACGACAAAAGCACATACAAAAAGTAGGCTTGTAATAAACAGTAAATCAATTAGTTATAAAGTAGTAAGGTAAAAGATACTTAATTGGACTTCAAAAGGGCGTTAGTTAGACCTCAAAAGGGCACCTTTTGCAAGTCAATTGGGCGTCTTTTAGAAGCCAAAAGAGCATGT